>NZ_JBHVET010000486.1:0-6768 GCF_042802135.1 Kitasatospora sp. NPDC057512 | reverse complement strand
CGCCCGGGATGCGGCCCGAGGCCTCGGCGCGCGCGTCGGCTCGTTCGCCGGCAGCGGCGGCAGGACCGTCGGCAGGCCCGCCCGCGCTGCCGTCCCCGCGGCCTCCGTCGCGTTCGCCGCCACGGCCGCCGTCGCGGGCGACGTCATGGCCGCCGTCGGATTCGTCGCCGTGGCTGCCACGACTGCCGTAACTGCCGTGGCTGCCGTCCTGGTCGCCCTGGTCGCCGTGGTCGCCGCCGAGGTGGTCATCGTGGTGATCGCGGCGGTCCTCACCGCACTGGTCGGCGCACACCTCGGCCCGGCCGTCGGAACGATCGGCGGCAGGCCCGCGGGCCGGGTCCACGCTGCGGGACGTGTCCGGTTCAACCGGTCGGGGAGGCTCAAAACCAGCCATGGCTCACGGCTCTTCGATGGAGAGGGGCCGACAGGAGAGGAGGAGGACAACGCTGCCCGGGCAGCAGGCCCGCCCACGGGATGACGTCGGTCTGCGCCGCGCAGCACCGTATGTGACCTGTTCCTTTCAGAGTACGACGGGCTTGGGGCCCCGCCCAGCGAGGAAGCTCCGGAGCGACGTTGTTCCCGCGAAAGGGGGATGCGCCCGCCGAGGCTGTGCGCTCCGCCCACAGGCGATCGCGCCCCCTCCGGAAAGGAGGTTCCCTGGAGCTTGACTGAGCGGACCGGGCGGCGCAACAGCCCCACGGGACACCGTGACCGGACTGTCATGGATCGGCGACGATCCGTTGCGGCGCGTCGCGAACCGTGACGTCCGACCTGCCCCGACAGCCCCGGTGAACCCGCTCGTCACCGCCCGCCCCCGGGGTGCGGAGGCCGTTTCAGCCACTCCGTACGGCTTCGCGACGGCGTCTGGCATTTGCCATATGCATAGGCGCGGCCGCTGGCACCATGCTCGGCATGTCCCTGCTCCTGTTCGACCTCGACAACACCCTGCTGCCCCGGGACGCCGCCTACCGGGCCTGGGCGCAGGACTTCCTGTCCGAGCACGACCTCCCGCCGGTCGACCTCGACTGGTTCGTCACCCTCGACGGCGGCGGCTACGTACCGCGCAGCACCGTACTGTCGGCGGTCCGGCGGCGCTACGGGCTGGACGTCTCCGCCGACTTCCTGACCGCTCACTACCGACGCGGCATCAACTCCCACATCCACTGCCCGCCCCGGCACATCGAGGCGCTCCGGGCCGCCCGGGCGGCGGGGTGGACGCTGGGGATCGTCAGCAACGGCGGCACCCGGCCGCAGTTGGAGAAGATCCGGCGGACCGGGCTGGGCCCGCTGGTCGACGGCTGGGTCATCTCCGAGGAGGCCGACTGCGTCAAGCCGGACCCGCTGATCTTCGAGATGGCGGCCCAGCGGTGCGGCATCTCCCCCACCGGGGACTGGGCCGAGCACACCTGGATGATCGGGGACCACGCGCCCGCCGACATCGCCGGTGCCGAACTCACCGGGCTGCGCAGCGTCTGGTTGCACCACGGCCGGCCGTGGGCGGAGAGCGGCTACCGGCCGACGCTGAAGGCGGCCGGTCTGCCGGAGGCCGTCGGCCAGGTCCTCGCCGCGCGGAACGCGCCCTCGCCGCGGCCGGACGTCCGTTCCGGCGGGCCGCTCCGGAAGGCCGCGGCGGGAGCACCGGTACACGCGACGGCGCTGGTCGGCGCACGGTCCGGCGCACGTCCCGCGGTGGCCGCCGTGGACGGCCCGAGTGCATCCGTTCCCGCGACCGCCGGGACCGCCGGCCAGGCCACCCCCGCAGGTGGGCCGGGTGTCCGAAACCGATCCGACGGGTTTGCCCTGATCGCCGAGGCCCGTCCGGAGACCGGCCCGGGCTCCGGGACCAGGGCGGGGAGCAGACCGGGCCCGGCCACGGACGGCCTCCGCCCCGCACCGGCCGCGGCCACCGTCACGGCCGGAGCCACGGCCTGAGCCGTCCGTCCGAAGCCCCTCGGTACCGGGCCCGACGGCGCCGCACCCGCCCGGACCACCTTCGCCGCCGCGCCCCCTGCGGCGTCGTCCGCAGCCGCGGCGGCGGCCGCCCGGTAGCCCCTCGGCCGCACCCCGCCCGAGCCCCCTCGCTTCCCCGCCGCCCCCGCGCCGCCGTCAGCCGTTCGCCGGCCCCGCCAGTCCCACCGGCCCTACCGGACTCACCGGACTCACCGGCCCCCCGGCTACACCGTCGCCGCCACCGCCGTACGGGTCCACCAGCAGGTGCGGGCCTGCTCGACGAACCCGAGCTTGCGGTAGAGCGGTTCGCCGAGCGAGGTGGCGACCAGGGTGGCCGGGCGGTCCGGGTGTGCGTGGGCCAGGGCGGTCCGGAGGACGGCGTGGGCCGCGCCCCGGCCGCGCAGGTCGGGCAGCGTGGCGACCCAGTACACGCCGGTGGCCCGGCCGTCGTCATAGGTGAGGCAGGTGCTCGCCACCGCGCCGTCGACGCGGCCGAGCCAGCCCCGCCAGCCGGCGACGTCCAGCAGTTGCTCCGGAAGGGCCTCGCCCCGGACCCAGGGCTGTCGGGCGGGCAGCGGGAAGCCCTCCACGATCGTCCGCTCGACCACGGCGAAGCTGTCGCCGTCCCGCGCCTCATCGACCGTCAGGACGCCGCCCCCGTGCGCTTCCGAGACCGCGGGCAGGTCGGTGGTCGCGCCCTCGACCGGCCCCGGATCCCGGACCATCACCGGCATGAGCGGCATCCGGGTGGCGCCGAGGCCGGTGAGATCGAGCCCGTCGTACGGGTCCTCCACGGTGCAGCGTATGGTCGACCACTCGGCCATCAGCTCCGCCAACTCCTGCTCCACGGCGGCCGGTTCGTCGTAGGGGCGGGTCACCACGATGCGGTGCGCATCGTCCGGGGTCCGGGCGCACCGGACCGCGGTCAGCCCCGGGCGGGTGCGGGACTGCCAGCCGTGGACGCGGGCTTGGGCGAGCCAGAAGGCGGCGGCGTTGTCGTTGGCCCGTTCGAGCCGGCTGTTGGTGTTCACGGCAGGACCGTAACCCGGTGCTCCGGTTCCCGGTTCCGCCGTCCCAGGCTTGGCCGGATGAAGCCTGGGAGGCGCACGACTTCTCCCCGTGCGCCCCCTCGTGCACCGCCGATTTTCGGTCAATTTCGCGCCGATCCCTCCCGCTTGGGCAAATCCGCAGCCCAGACCAGCCGGCCGGGCACACCGGAGCCGGACGCCCCAGGAACCGTCCCGCGACAACCAGCCACCGTTGCCCCGGCCCTCTTCCCAGAAAGGTCGACGGGTGCCACGCTTCGTGATCGAATGCATCACGCCAAATTGCCATGTCGACATAGCGTCGGATGGTGAACTTGTCACAACGGCAATGGTCCACCCGATAGATTTCGATCTTGGCCAGCAGTGCCGCACCACCCACACCACACCACCGAGGGGGCTTGAGCGCCTTGAGCAGGGTGAGCAGGAGCGACGCGGGTCCTGACAGCGGCCAGGCGGCGGCCGGCAGCTCGGGTCGGTCCGCGAGAAGCACTGGCACCGCCGCGATCGCCACCACCCGCACCTCCGGCACCCCGGGCGCCGCCTCGCACTCCTCGTACTCCGCAGTGCCCTCCCCCGGGGCGGGCACCGGCATCGGCCCCGGCGCGGCGCCGGCCACGGCCGACCACGGCGCGGCGGCACCCTACGGAGGCCAGCCCGCCTACGGAGGCCAGCCCGCCTACGGAGGACAGCCGGCCTTCGGCGGACAGCCCTTCGGCGGACAACCCGTCAGCCGAGGACCCGTCAGTACCGGCCAGACCTACGGCGGCGAGCACCCGGGCCATTCCAGCCATCCGGGACACCCCGGCCATTCCGGCCACCCGGGCTACGGCGGCCAGCTCGGTCACCCCGGTCATTCCGGCCACCCCGGCTACGGCGGCGGCGCCCCGGGGCCGAACGGCGGCGGCACCGTCGCCGCCGGGCCGGGCGGCGGTCCGCTCGGTGGCCTCGCACTCGGCTCCGGCTCCGGCCACGGCCCGCTGGGCCACGGCGGGCCCGGAGCGAACGGCTCCCCGACCCCGGTGACGGCCTCCGCCCCGCGCAAGCTGTCCGGCCGGCGCCGCCGGGAGACCGTCGCGGTGCTGATCTTCGGCGGCGCCCCGATCTTCGAGAGCTCCATTCCGCTCTCCGTCTTCGGCGTGGACCGCCAGGACGCCGGGGTGCCCCGCTACCGCCTGCTGGTCTGCGCCGGCGAGGAGGGCCCGCTGGCCACCACCGGCGGACTGACCCTCTCCGCGCCGTACGGCCTGGAGGCGCTCGCCCGGGCCGGCACGATCGTCGTACCGGCCTGGCGCTCGATCTCCCAGCCCCCGCCGGTCGAGGCGATCACCGCCCTGCGCAAGGCCCACCACGAGGGCGCCCGGATCATCGGGCTCTGCACCGGCGCCTTCGTACTGGCGGCCGCCGGCCTGCTCGACGGCCGCCCGGCGACCACCCACTGGATGTACGCGCCGACGCTGGCCAAGCGCTACCCGCGGGTCCACGTCGACCCGCGCGAGCTGTTCGTCGACGACGGCGACGTGCTCACCTCGGCCGGCACCGCCGCCGGCATCGACCTGTGCCTGCACGTGGTGCGCAGCGACCACGGCGCCGAGGCGGCCAACGCGCTGGCCCGCCGCCTGGTGGTGCCGAGCCGCCGCGGCGGCGGAGGACAGGCCCAGTACATCGATCAGTCTTTACCTGAAGAGATCGGCAACGACCCGCTGGCCGAGGTGGTCACCTGGGCGTTGGAGAACCTCAACCAGCAGTTCGACGTCGAGGTGCTGGCGGCTCGCGCGTACATGAGCCGGCGCACCTTCGACCGGCGGTTCCGCACGCTCACCGGCAGCGCGCCGTTGCAGTGGCTGATCACCCAGCGGGTGCTCCAGGCGCAGCGGCTGCTGGAGACCTCGGAACTGTCGGTGGACGACGTCGCGCGCCGGTGCGGGTTCCGTTCGCCGGTGGCGCTGCGCGGGCACTTCCGCCGCCAGCTCGGGGTCTCCCCGGCCGCGTACCGAACCAGCTACCGGGCCCGTCGCCCCGGTCAGCAGCCGACCGCCCCGGCCGGTGCGCTCGGCGACCTGCGGCTGTCCGGAGCGCTCCCGCACCCGGCGGGCGCGGTCGTCCCGACGGGCGGTCCGCTGTTCGGCGGGGCCCACGGCATGCCGTCGGGGCAGCCGTTCCCGGCCGGTCCGGGCGCGCCGCTTCCGGTCGGCTCGCACGGGCAGCCGGTGCCGCACGGGCAGCACGGCCAGCAGGTCGGACACGGCCAGCAGGGCGGCCACGGGCAGCCCGGCGGGTTCGGTCCGGGCCAGGTCGGGACGCCGACCGGCCAGGCCTTCCACGCCCGCGGCGGTCAGCCGTACCCGCACCAGCAGGCCTCGCAGCAGTCGCACCCCGGGCAGCAGGGTGCGACTGGGCGCGGTCCGCTGCGGCCGCCGGTGGTTCCGCCGCAGGCCGGGTCGGGGACCGGTCGTCCGCCGCGCACCGCCGAGCACGCGGCGGCGGAGGACGGCCTCCCCCAGCCGGGGGTGCGCGGCCAGGGCCAGGGGCACCGGAGCGCGGCCGAGCGGCCCGCCGACGACCCCGGTTCGGCCGGGCGCGGCCACGGCGCGGCCACCGGACGGATGCCGGCCCCGGCCGGGCAGCCGGGCTCCGGCCCGGGCGAGCTCCGCGGCCGCCAGGCCCGGGCTCCGCAGGTCCGCGGCCAGGCCGGCCGGCCCGCGGCCGAGGCCGCCCGGACGGCGCGCGAGGTCCGGACCGGACGGGACGGCCACCCGGTCCTGACCGGCCGGGAGGGCGAGCACCCGGACGGCCACGGCACGCACGACGGGCCGGAGGAGCACCAGGCCGAGGCACCCCGCTCGGCTCCACCGGTCCCCGCGGCGCGTGATCGCGCCGTAGGGTGAGTTGTGTGAATGACCGTTTGGTATGGATCGACTGTGAGATGACCGGCCTCGACCTCGACCAGGACGCCCTGGTCGAGGTCGCGGTGCTGGTGACGGACTCCGAGCTGAACATCCTCGGCGAGGGCGTGGACGTCATCATCCGGCCGCCGGCCGAGGCGCTGGCGAACATGCCCGAGGTGGTGCGCGGGATGCACACCGCCTCCGGGCTGCTGGAGGAGCTGGAGCAGGGCATGACCCTGGCCGAGGCCGAGGAGCGGGTGCTCGCCTACGTGCGCGAGCACGTGCCGGAGGCCGGGAAGACCCCACTGTGCGGCAACTCGGTGGCCACCGACCGCGGCTTCCTGGCCCGGGACATGCCGGCCCTGGAGAAGCACCTGCACTACCGGATCGTGGACGTCTCCTCGATCAAGGAGCTGGCCCGCCGCTGGTACCCGAAGGCGTACTACAACAGCCCGCAGAAGGGCGGCAACCACCGGGCGCTCGCCGACATCCGGGAGAGCATCGACGAACTGCGGTACTACCGCGAGGCGGTGTTCGTCCCGCAGCCCGGCCCGGACGCCGACACCGCGCGGGCGATCGCCGCGAAGTACCGGGCCCCGGCGAGCTGAGCCCGTCCCGCCGGGACGGGCCCGCTCCGGAGCCGCCCGGCGGACCCCTGCCGGAAGGGCCGAGAAGGTGCCCGCGTTCGCCGGAGCGAAACCCTGGCGCGAGCACCCTCTCGGATCCTGTAGAGTTCTTCCTGTCGGAACGGGAACGCGAGAGCGGGAACGGACCGGACAGATGGTGGGTGTAGCTCAGTTGGTAGAGCACCTGGTTGTGGTCCAGGTGGCCGCGGGTTCGAGTCCCGTCACTCACCCCAGAGCCTGAGGGGCCGATCTCTTCAAGAG
>NZ_JBHVET010000485.1:0-6768 GCF_042802135.1 Kitasatospora sp. NPDC057512 | reverse complement strand
CTCGTGCTGCCGCCACCAGAACCACCCCCGGAGAACCCACGTGTCCACGCCGTCCGTCCAGTTCCCCGTCACCTGGGCTCCGCGCCGCACCCGCGCCGTACTGCTGCCGGTCTGCGTGCTGATGGTGGTGCTGTTCTCCGTGATGGCCGTGCTGCTCCCGGAGAACTGGCAGCTCAACGACCGGATCATGATGACGGCCAGCGGCGTGCTGTTCGCCGCCGTCGGCCTGATGCTGGCCCGCCCCAAGGTGAGCGCCGACGCGGAGGGCGTGACGGTGGTCAACTTCGTCCGCCGCCGCCGGCTGGCCTGGGCCGAGATCGTCCGGGTCAACTTCCGCCAGGGCGACCCGTGGGCCACCCTCGACCTCGCCGACGGCACCTCGCTCGCCGCGGTCGGCATCCAGTCCGGCGTCGGCAAGGACCAGGCGATCGCGGACGCCCGCGCGCTGCGCGACCTGGTCGAGCACCACGCCCAGGCCTGAGCCCGCGCCCGGGCCCGAAGGCCGGCACCGGGCCTGAGACGCCTCCCACCTGGGGTTCCCCGCCCCCGGCGGGCCGAACGGGCTTCCTACGCCCATCCGGGTATGGTCTACGCTGGTAAAAGCAGGGCAAAGTTCGCCCTGCCCGAAAATCGAGTGCCCGAACCCGACCAGAGGAGTGACACTCCCCCTCGATGGACGATCCGTCCGGTAGTACCTGCGCCGCCTCGCTTCCGCTCCCCGGAAGGCAGGCGGCACTGTGATCACCGCCTGGCTGCTGTTGCTCGCGGCCGTTCTCCTGATCCTCGCCAACGGCCTCTTCGTGGCTGCCGAGTTCGCCTTCGTGACCGTCGAGCGCGGTGAGGTGGAACGCTCCGCGGAGACGGGCGACGCCAAATCCCGCCGCGTCGCCGGGGCCCTGCGGCACCTCTCCTTCGAGCTCTCCGGCGCCCAGCTCGGCATCACCGTCACCTCGCTGGTGGTCGGCATGCTCGCCGAGCCGGCCCTGTCGACCCTGCTCGCACCCGTCATGTCCGCCATCGGCGTGCCCGACTCGGCCGCCCGCGGCGTCTCCGTGATCGTCGGCATGGTGCTGGCCACCGTCGTCCAGATGGTGATCGGCGAGCTGGTGCCGAAGAACTGGGCGATCTCCCGCCCGCTCCAGGTGGCCCGCGCGGTCGCCGCCCCGCACATGGCCTTCTCCCGGGTCTGCCGCCCGCTGATCAGCTTCCTCAACGGCACCGCCGACCGGACCGTCCGGGCCTTCGGCGTCGAACCGCAGGAGGAGCTGGGGCACGCCCGCACCCCGGACGAGCTGGTCTCGCTGGCCCGCCACTCGGCCAAGGCCGGCGCGATAGACGAGGAGTCGGCGACCCTGTTCGTCCGCACCCTCGCGCTGAGCGAGCTGACCGCCGAGTCCGTGATGACCCCGCGCGTCGACGTGGCCGCGCTCCAGCGCGACGCCACCGCCTCCGACGTCATCAACCTGACCCGGGCCACCGGCCTGTCCCGCTTCCCGGTGCACACCGACAGCCTGGACGAGGTCACCGGCATCGTCACGCTCAAGGACGCCCTGGCCGTTCCGGCCGCCCGGCGCGGCCTGGTGCGGGTCGGCGAGCTGGCCTCGCCGCCGCTGCTGGTGCCCGAGACGCTGCCCGCCGAGCGGCTGCTCGACCAGCTGCGCCGCCTCCAGCCGATGGCCATCGTGGTCGACGAGTACGGCGGCACCGCCGGCGTCGTCACCGTCGAGGACATCGTCGAGGAGATCGTCGGCGAGGTGCAGGACGAGCACGACCCCGAGGACCACCCCGAGCTGTTCCCGCTGCCGCCGGTCAACGGCCTGCCGGTCTGGGAGGCCGACGGCCGCACCCGGATCGACCAGCTGGAGCGGATCGGCCTGAACGCCCCGGACGGCCCGTACGAGACCCTGGCCGGCCTGGTCGCCGACCTGCTCGGCAAGCTCCCCGAGGTGGGCGAGCAGGCCGAGCTGCCCGGCTGGCGGTTCACCGTGACCGGTGTCGACCGCCACCGCACCACCGAGGTCCGGGTGGAGCGCACCACCGCGCCCGCGCGCTTCGACGAGGACCGGGAGGAGGGCCGATGACCGTCCTGCAACTGGCCGTCGCGCTGCTGCTCCTGCTCGGCAACGCCTTCTTCGTCGGCGCCGAGTTCGCCGTGGTGTCGGTGCGCCGCAGCCAGATCGAGCCGCTCGCCGAGGCCGGGCACAAGCGCGCCCGCACCGTGCTGCACGCGCTGTCCAACGTCTCCGCGATGCTGGCCGCCGCCCAGCTCGGCATCACGGTCTGCTCGCTGGGCCTCGGTGCCCTCGCCGAGCCGACCATCGCCTCGCTGCTGGAGGGCCCGTTCCACGCGATCGGCGTCCCGTCCGGCCTGATGCACCCGCTCTCGTTCGGCATCTCGCTCGCCCTCGTGGTCTTCCTGCACATGGTGTTCGGCGAGATGGTGCCGAAGAACATGGCCATGGCCGGCCCGGAGAAGGCCGCGCTCTGGCTCGGCCCGCCGCTGGACCGGCTGGCCCGCTGGCTCGCGCCGGTGATCCGGGCGCTGAACGCCTCCGCCAACGGCATCCTGAAGCTGTTCCGGGTGGACGCCAAGGACGAGGTCGAGTCGGTCTTCACCACCGAGCAGCTGATGTACCTGCTGGCCGACTCCCGGGACGCCGGGCTGCTCGACGAGAGCCGCCAGGAGCGCCTGGAGGACGCCCTGGAGCTGGGCCGCCGCCCGGTCACCGAGGTGCTGCTCAAGCCCGAGCAGCTGGTCACCGTGGACACCAAGGCGACCGCCGCCGAGGTCGAGGAGCTGGCGCTGCGCACCGGCTTCTCGCGCTTCCCGGTCACCGACGGCGACCCGGCCGGCCACGGCTACCTCGGCTACGTCCACCTCAAGGACATCCTCGACGTGGACGACCCCTCGGCGCCCGTCCCGGCCCGCCTGTGGCGGCCGATCACGGTGCTGCGCGGCAGCCTCCCGCTGGACGACGCCCTCGGCGCGATGCGCCGGGCCACCTGCCACCTGGCCGCCGTGCTGGACCAGGACGGGCGCACGCTCGGCGTGGTCATGCTGGAGGACGTGCTGGAGGAGCTGGTCGGCGAGATGCACGACCCGGACCACCGCGCCACGGCCTGACGCCCGTCGGCCGGCGCCTCCCCGGAGGGTTCCGGCTTTCGCCGACGGCGTGTCCGCTCCTGGCGATTCTGCCCTGAGCATGCACCCGTTCCCATGCCGGCCACCCTGGTAGCAGGGTGGTCGGCATGAGACTTCTCCTGCTGGGTGGAACCGGGTTCGTCGGACGGGTCGTCGCCGAGGAGGCGCTGGCCAGGGGCTGGGAGGTGACGGCCCTCCACCGCGGCACGCGGTCCGCGCCCGAGGGCGTCCGGGTGCTGACGGGCGACCGCACCGCGCCGGACGGCCTCGCGGCGCTCGGCTCGGGGGAGTGGGACGCGGTGGTGGACACCTGGTCCTGGGCCCCCGCGGCGGTGCGCGACAGCGCCCGCCTCCTGAACGGCCGGGTCGGCCACTACGCCTACGTCTCCAGCCGGTCGGTGTACGACCACCCGCTGGTGGCCGGGGCCGGCGAGGCCGCTCCGGTGGTCGACTCCTCCCCGGACCTCACCGGCGAGGTGCCCTACGCCGAGGCCAAGCGCGGCGCGGAGCTGGCGCTGGAGGCGGAGTTCGGCGGGCGGGCGCTGCTCGCCCGGGCCGGGCTGATCATCGGCCCGCACGAGGACATCGGCCGGCTGCCCTGGTGGCTCGACCGGATCGCCGAGGGCGGCCCGGTGCTCGCCCCCGGGCCGCGCGACCTTGCCCTCCAGTACATCGACGTGCGCGACCTCGCGGCCTGGCTCCTGGACGCCTCGGCGGCCCGGCTCGGCGGCCCGTACAACCTGGTCGGCCCCTCCGGCCACGCCACCATGGGCGGGCTGCTGGAGGCCTGCGTACGGGCCACCGGCTCGGACGCCGAACTGCGCTGGACGGACCCGGAGCGGATCCTCGCGGCGGGCGTCGAACCGTGGACCGAGCTGCCGATCTGGCTGCCGCCCGGCGAGCTGTACGACTTCCTGCACACCGGCTCGGTCGACCGCGCGCTCGGTGCCGGGCTGCGCTGCCGCCCGGTCGCCGAGACCGTCGAGTCCACCTGGGCCTGGCTGCGGTCCGTCGGCGGCAGCGCGCCGCAGCGGAGCGACCGGGCCAGGGTCGGGCTGGACCGGGAGCGGGAGGCCGCGCTCCTCAGGGGCTGAACCGGGGGGCTGGTCCCCCGGAGGCGGGGATCAGCTCCGGCCGTCGATCAGCTCCCCGTACGCCTGGACCAGGTCCGGCAGCCGCAGGGTGGCCAGGTCCTCCCGGCCCGGCGGCTCGCGCAGCAGCGTCAGCCGCAGGTCCCGGTAGGCGCAGGACTTCTCGTACAGGGTGCGGATGAACCGGCCGTTGCCCAGCTCGTCGATCCAGCCCTCGCGGACCACGTGGGTGCAGATGCTGGCCAGCTCCTCGGCGGCGTCCTCGTCCCAGCCGTCGCCGTCCCGGCCGGCCAGCGCGGCGCCGATCGCGGTCAGCTCGCCGGGGCGGTAGCTGGGGAAGTCGACCCGGGTGGTGAAGCGGGAGTTGAGGCCGGGGTTGGTGGCGAGCAGCCGGTTCATGCCCTCGGGGTAGCCGGCCAGGATCACCACCAGCCGGTCCCGGTTGTCCTCGGCGCGCTTGAGCAGCACCTGGAGCGCCTCGTCGCCGTACGCGTCGCCCTTGGTGTAGCCGGAGTTGGAGAGGCTGTACGCCTCGTCGATGAACAGCACGCCGTCCAGCGCGGAGTCGATCAGCTCGTTCGCCTTCACGGCCGTCTGGCCGAGGAACTCGCCCACCAGGTCGGCGCGTTGGGCCTCCACGAGGTGGTCGCCGGAGAGCAGGCCGAGGGCGTGGAAGACCCGGCCGAGGATGCGGGCCACGGTGGTCTTGCCGGTACCCGAGGGGCCGGAGAAGACGAAGTGGCGCTTCGGCGGCTGGACGGGCAGGCCCTGCTCGGCCCGCAGCCGCGACATTCTCAACTGGGCGGACAGCGCCCGCACCTGGCGCTTGACCGGCTCCAGGCCGACCATCAGCGACAGTTCGGCCAGGGCCGCGTCCAACTCCCGTGCGTCGCCTGCGGACCGGAGTTCGGGCACGGCGGCGGTCCGGGGCTGCACCCGGCCGAGGGCGGGCAGCGGCGGTACGGCGGGGCCGGTCGGCGCGCCCGAGCCGGAGCGCTCCCCGGCGGCCTGCGGGGCGCCGTCGGCCGGGGTGCCGTCCAGTCGGGCGCCGCCGGTCACGCTCCCGTCCAGCACGGCGCCGCCGGTCAGGGCCCCGTCCGCCGGGGGCCCGTCCACCGGTCCGGCGTCCACCGAGGGCCCGCCGCCGTTCGACAGCAGGCCGTTGGACAGCAGGCCGTTGGACAGCAGGCCGTTGGACAGCGGGCCGTTGGACAGCGGGCCGTTCGACAGTCCGCCGGGCGCTGCGCCGCTCGACCCCCCGTCGCCGGGGACGGCCGCGCCGCCCGGCCCGCCCGCCTCCCCGAACTCCTCGCCGTACCCGGGCACTTCGGGGTATCCGGCCTCGTCCGGGTAGCCGGGGTCGGCACTCGGCCCGCCCGGTGCGGCGGCGTCGGCCGTGCCCGGGCCCCCGCCTGCCGTGAGCCCGTCCGTGAGCCCGTCCGCGAGACCGTTGGCGAGCCCGTCCGCGATGGCGTCCACGAGGCCGTCGGCGAGCGCGTCCTCGGCCGAGATGGCCGTCAGCCGGGTCGCGGTGTCCATGAACGCCGGGTCCGCCCGGTGTACCGCCCGGTAGAGCGGCAGCGCCGCGGCGCTGCGCCCGGCCCCCTCGTACGCCCGGGCCAGCCAGTACCGCAGCTCCTTGCGCTGCGGCTGCTCGGAGCGGCAGCGGGCCAGCGAGGCGGCCAGCGGGGCCTGGGCCTGGGCGCACATGTCGAGGCGCACCCGCGCCATGCCGGCGAACAGCCCGGCCTCGATGCCGAGCAGCGGGTCGTCCAGCAGGCGGTCGGTGTCCCGGATCAGCTGCTCCCAGTCCTTGAGCAGGTAGGACCGGCAGGCGTACAGGAAGCGGGCGGACGGGTCCTCGCTGGGCGCCGGACACTGCTCCAACGCCCGGTCCAGCTCGGCCAGGTGGCGGCCGTCCAGCCAGTGCGAGGCGTGCGCCAGCGCGAGGTCGCGGGCGTCCTCCAGCACCGGCTGCACCCACCAGCCCAGCCAGTACCAGGAACCGAGCGGCCGCCGGTGCAGTCGCCGCTGCTCGCCGAACCGCTTCTGGTGGCGGTACATGGCCAGCAGCGCGGCCGAGGTGTCGCTGCGCAGCGCGTGCAGTCCGAGCCAGGCGTCGGCCATGCCCGGGTCCAGCCGGACGGCGGCCCGGAACTCCTCCTCGGCCCGGGTGTACGCACCGGCCGTGTAGGCGTCCATGGCGCGCAGCCAGGCGCGGTCGGCGAGCCGGTCCGGCCCGCCCGCCGTGCTGTCGGAACTGTCCACCGTCGTCACTCACGCCCCCCGCGGTGCGGCCCGGGGCTCGGCCGGCGGGTTGCCTGCGCCTAGCCTGGCCGGTGGTCGTCGACCCCCTGTGGCGCGACTGCGCCTGCCAGGAATCGTACCGGCGCGGCGCTGATCCGGAAGGGTGCCGCACAGGGTCAAATGCGATCGCGCGAGCGGCCGTTGAGCGGCCGGGCGACGAAACGGGCGGCGGGGGAGCGGGTTTCGGAAGGGGACCGGACGGCGCCCCCGGCTCACGGGGGAACAAGC
>NZ_JBHVET010000484.1:0-6778 GCF_042802135.1 Kitasatospora sp. NPDC057512 | reverse complement strand
GTTCCGGTCGGGGTCGTGGTCGGCGTGCCGCCGGACGGCGTCCCCGGGTCGGTCGGCGTACCGGTCCCGCCCGGCGTGCTCGGCGTGCCCGGCGTCTCGGTCGGCGTGCCCGGCACGGCCGGCGGCGTCACCGCGCCACCCGTGGCCGGCGGGGCCGGCACCTGGTTGGCCGGGCTCGGCGCGATCGGCGTCACGGAGTCCCAGTTCGCCGGGAGGTCGGGCACCTTCCACGCCCCGCCGGCCTCGTCCGCCGCGCCGGTCGGGTCCGGACGGACGGCCCCGAGGATCGGCATCGAGCCGATCGGCGAGATCTTGATGAACGCCCCGGGCCGCGGCGCCTGCACGATCAGCCCGCCGCCGATGTACATCCCGATGTGCGAGGCGTCCTGGAAGTACACCACCAGGTCGCCGGGCCGCAGCTGGTTGAGCGCCACGTGCGGCAGCTGCGCCCACTGCTCCTGGCTGGTGCGCGGGATCGGCCGGCCGGCGTGCAGCCAGGCCTGCGAGGTGAGGCCCGAGCAGTCGTAGGCGTCCGGGCCGGTGCCGCCCCACAGGTACGGCTTGCCCACCTGCGCCAGCGCGAAGGCGATGGCTCCGCGCCCCTGCTGGGAGGGCGTGCGCTCGCCCTTGCCGAGCGCCCCGGAGGCGAGGAAGGCGAGCTGCGCCTCGTCCGCCTTGGCCTTCTCCAGCTGCTCCAGCTCGGCCCGCTGGGCGCCGGTCAGGGTGGCGACCGTCTGCTCGACGGCGGCGAGGTCGGAGGCGGCCTTGGCCTTGGCCGCGTCCTGCTGGGCGACCAGCGCCTGGGAGGTCTTCAGCGCCTCCTCGGTCTGCTTCTTCAGCCCGTCCAGCGCGTCCCGGTCGCTCTTCAGCTTGTCCAGGAACTCCGACTGGGAGCGGCTGGCCGAGGCGAGCAGCTCGGCGATGACGACCGCCTCGTACGGGTCCTTGGAGAGCAGCAGCTCGGCGTAGGCCGAGGCGGACCCGTTGCGGTACTGCGCGGCGGCGAGCTGCGAGGCGATGTCGGTGCCGGCGTCGACCTGCTTCTGCTGGCGGTCCTGCCGGCCCTGGAGGTCGGTGAGCGAGGTCTGCTGCTCCGCCGCCTTGGCGACGGCGCCGTTGTACTGCTCGGTGGCGGCCTCGGCGCTCTGGTAGAGCGCGTGCAGCCGGTCGAGCAGCGGGCCGAGGGTGGCCTTGGCGTCGGCGAGCGGGTCCGCGCCGGCGACGACCTGCCCGGCCCCCGGGTCGGGTGCGGCCCAGGCGGCCGCCGCGCCGACCGGCAGCGCGAGCGCCGCGGCCGCGAGGACGGCTCCGCAGCGCAGTGCCGCCCGCACCCAGGGCCGTACGCGTGCCGTCTCCGCTCTCTGTCCCGCCCCGCCCATGGCCTGGTCCTCCCCGCCGCGCACTGCCCCTGTCCCGGCTTCCCGGATCCCGCAGATCCTCCCACGGGTTACTCGCCGGAAACAGGGCGCATGCGGACTGGGAGGTTAATTCTCGATTGACCTGTGAGACAGCTCTCAGCAAACCGGGTCGAACCGGCGCGTTCTTCGCTAATGTCCAGTTCAGCGCGCCGTATGTCACCCCGATGAAATCCAGTGGTCACTGCGAGTCAACCATTGGAACCACGATTCCCGATCCAGTTCACCTTCCGTTTACCAAACAGACCTACGGTCGCGACGTCACCAACGTCCGTGCGACAACTACGACGATTGTTTGGGTATGGAACACATCTCGTTCCTGGTAGCCGTTGTGATCATCACGGCGCTCGCCTTCGACTTCACCAACGGGTTCCACGACACCGCCAACGCGGCCGCCACCGCGATCGCGACCGGGGCCCTTCGTCCGAAGGTCGCGGTCACCATCGCGGCCCTGCTCAACTTCGCGGGCGCGTTCCTGTCCGTGAAGGTCGCCACCACCATCTCCGGCGGCATCGTCAACGAGAAGGCCGGCGTCCATCCCGAGATCATCTTCGCCGCCCTGGCCGGCGCGATCCTCTGGAACCTGCTGACCTGGCTGCGCGGCCTGCCGTCCAGTTCCTCGCACGCCCTGTACGGCGGCCTGATCGGCGCCACGATCGTCGGCGTCGGCACGAGCGGCGTCAACTTCGACACCGTGGTCACCAAGATCCTCATCCCGGCCGTCGCGTCCCCCTTCGTCGCCGGACTGGCCTCCTGGGGCGCCACCAAGCTGGCCTACGCGATCACCCGCAAGGGCAACACCGCGACCACCGAGAAGGGCTTCAAGACCGGCCAGGTCTTCTCCTCCTCGCTGATCTCGCTCGCGCACGGCACCAACGACGCCCAGAAGACGATGGGCATCATCACCCTGACCCTGGTCTCGGTCGGCGCCCTGCCGCACGGCGCGCTGCCCCCCACCTGGGTGATCGTCTCCGCCGGCGCGGCGATCGCGCTCGGCACCTACATGGGCGGCTGGCGGATCATCCGCTCGATGGGCAAGGGCCTGGCGGACATCCGCCCGCCGCAGGGCTTCGCCTCCGAGTCGGCCGCCGCGACCGTCATCCTGACCTCCTCGCACATGGGCTTCGGCCTCTCCACCACCCAGGTCTGCTCCGGCGGCATCATGGGCGCCGGCCTCGGCGGCCCGAAGGGCGAGCTGCGCTGGAGCCTGGTCCGCCGCATGGTCTACACCTGGGGCCTGACCCTGCCGGCCGCCGCGGTGGTCTCCGGCGGCGCCGCCCTGCTGGCCGAGCAGGGCAGCTGGGGCGTCGCCCTGGTCGGTGCCGTGCTGGTGGCCGGCGCGGGCGCGATGTGGATGATCTCCCGCCGCCAGCCGGTCGGCGCGGACAACGTCAACGACGTGGACGTCACCCCGGTCGAGGTCGCACCGGCCGGTACCGCGAACACCCCCACCCCCGCCTCGACCACCGTCGCGGCCTGAGCACCGGGACGCAGGGCGTGTCTTGCGGGTCCTTGCCGGGTCCGCGACGCCGGGGCACGCACCTCGCCGCGTTGTCGTCGGTCGCCAATGCTCCGCAGTGGCTCCCTCCTCCGCCTTGCGATGCACGCACCCCAACGCCGCGCCCTGATCCGACAAAACCCACAAGACACGCCCCGGAGCACTCACCATGCACATCAAGTGGAACGCCCTGGCCCAGACCGCCGGTGTCAGCTTCGGCATCACCGTCGCCGTGGTCGCCGTCTTCGCGCTCGGCATCCTGGCGCTGTCCCGCCGCGAGGCCGCGGTGAGCGCCGCCGGTACGGGCGAGGGCACCGCCGGGGCCGCGGGCGGCGGCCGGCTCGCCCTGGCCGGCGCGTGCGTCTGCTTCGCCCTCTGCGGCGGGGTCGTCCTCTACGGGCTGTCGCTGATCGCCGGCCACTAGCCGGCGCGCGCACCACGCGCACAACGGAACGGGCCGGGGAGTGTCTCCACACTCCCCGGCCCGTTCGCGCATCCCTGCCGCGGTCGGTCCCGCCGGCCGGTCAGCCCTCCTGGGTGGTCTTCAGCACGGTCTCCCGGATGAAGAGGACGGTGACGAAGGCCAGTGCCGCGAACGGGGCGGCCCACAGGAAGACGGTGCCGACGCCGTGGCCGAAGGCGTCCGTCACCAGCGGCACGATCGGGGCCGGCAGCTTGGCCAGGTCCGGGATGCCGCCGCCGGCCGCCGCGGGCGAGGCCGGGACGTGCGCCGCGGCCAGGTTCTCGGCCAGGTAGTGGCCGACCTTGTTGGTCATCAGCGCGCCGAGCGCGGAGACGCCCATCGCGCCGCCCATGGTGCGGAAGAAGGTGACCACCGAGCTGGCGGCGCCGAGCTCGTGCCGGGGCACCGTGTTCTGCACCGCGAGCACCAGGTTCTGGCTGGTCAGGCCGAGGCCGACGCCGGTGATCGCCATGTAGAGGGAGAGCAGCGCGTAGTTCGTGTCGGCCCGGGCGGTGCCCAGCAGGCCGAAGCCGACGGCGAGCAGCGCGGTGCCGGAGACCAGGTAGGCCTTCCACTTGCCGTACTTGGTGATCAGCCGGCCGACCACCGCGGAGGAGACCGCCAGGCCGAGGATCATCGGCAGGGTCATCAGGCCGGCCATGGTCGGGGACTTGGCGCGGGCCAGCTGGAAGTACTGGCTGAGGAAGGTGGTCGCGCCGTACATCCCGACGCCGACCAGCACGCTGGCGAGGGCGGCCAGGGTGACGGTGCGGTACTTGAAGAGGCTCGGCGGGATGATCGGCTCGGCGGCGCGGCGCTCGATCACGACGGCCAGGGCGCCCAGCACCAGGCCGCCGCCGACCATGGCCGCGGTCTGCCAGGACAGCCAGGCGTAGTTCTTGCCGGCCAGGGTGATCCAGATCATCAGCAGGCTGACCGAGGCGGTGATGACCAGCGCGCCCAGGTAGTCGATCTTCGCCTTGCGCTTGACCACCGGCAGCTTGAGGGTGCGCTGCACCACCAGGATCGCGACCAGCGCGAACGGGATGCCGACGTAGAAGCACCAGCGCCAGCCCAGCCAGGAGGTGTCCACGATGACGCCGCCGATCAGCGGCCCGCCGATGGTGGCGAGCGCGAAGACCGCGCCGAAGTAGCCGCTGTACCGGCCGCGCTCGCGCGGCGGGACCATCGCGGCCAGGCAGATCTGGCCGAGCGCCACGACACCGCCGGCGCCGACGCCCTGGAGCGCGCGGCAGGCGATCAGCTCGCCGGTGTTCTGCGAGAGGCCGGCCAGCGCCGAGGTGCCGATGTAGATCAGCAGGGCGATCTGGAGCAGCAGCTTCTTGCTGACGAGGTCGGAGAGCTTGCCCCAGATCGGGGTGGAGGCGGTGAGGGTGAGCAGGGCCGCGGTGATCACCCAGGTGTACGCGGACTGGCCGCCGTGCAGGTCGGCCAGGATGTGCGGCAGGGCGTTGGAGACGACGGTCGAGGAGAGCACGGCCACGAACAGGCCGAGCAGCAGGCCGGAGAGCGCCTCCATCACCTGCCGGTGCGTCATCTGTGGACTGTCGGCCGCGGCGGCGGTTCCGCTCGCGGCCTCGGTGGTCACGGTCATCTGGGTCCTTCGGCGTGGCGTGCGGGATGCGCGGATCATGAAATTTCGTTGCCGTAAGCAACCATAAAACGAGATGGTTGAATAAGGCAACTTTCTTCAAGGGCAAGTAAAACCCGCAGCTACGGGCCCTGTCGCACCGCCGGGGACCGGCCGCTCAGTCGGCCGCCGACTCCCCCAGGATGTCGTTGAAGCGGTGCAGCAGCTCCGCGAAGCGGGTCACGTCCTCCGGCGACCAGCCGCCCATCACCTCGCGCACCCGCCGCATCCGGACGTCCTGCGCGGCCAGGTAGCGCCGCCGCCCGTCCTCGGTGAGCGAGACCAGCGCGGCCCGGCGGTCCAGCGGGTCCGTCTCCCGGGCCACCAGGCCCAGCTCCTCCAGCGTCCGGACCTGCCGGCTCACCGTCGCCTTGCCGACCGAGAAGTGCACGCCGACGTCGGTCACCCGCACCGGCCCGGCCTGCTCGATGTAGCCGAGCAGGCTGTACGCCATCCCCTCCAGCCCGGGGTGCACCCGCCGTGAGAGTTCCGCCACTCTGGCCCGGCCCCGCCGGAACATCAGCGCGACCTCGCGCTCCACCGCCACCAGGGATTCCTCGTCACTCACCGCGCCAGTATCGCGCAGCGACACGGGCGGCGACCCGGCGCGGCCGGTGCGACAAGCCAACTACTTCATGGTATGAAGTATCGGTTCTGGAAGTACCGTTTTTCCCCATTACACGAGGAGATGTGGATGGCAGCCCCGGGGCAGGGTTTCATCGCCGAACTGAAGAGCGCGGTCACCCCGCGCGCGGCACTGCTCGTGATCGGCGTGCTGCTGCTCCAGCTCGGCTTCATCACCTCCTACATCGGGGCGCTGCACAAGCCCGCCCCGCAGAACCTCTCCATCGCGGTGGTCGCCCCGCCGCAGGTCGCCCCCAAGCTGGTCGGCGCGCTGGAGTCGGTGCCGAACGACGCCGTCCGGGCCAGCACCGCGCCGGACGCCGAGACGGCGACCCAGCTGATCAAGGACCAGAAGCTCTACGCCGCGCTGGTCGTGGACCCGACCTCCACCCAGGACACCCTGCTGGTCGGCAGCGCCCGCGGCACCTCCGCCGCCAAGGCCGCCGAGTCCATCACCACCGCGATCGACCAGACCCAGGGCCGTACGGTCAAGGTCCAGGACGTGGTGCCGCTCGCCAAGGGCGACACCAACGGCCTCTCCGCCTTCTACCTGGTGATCGGCTGGTGCGTCGGCGGCTACCTGGTCGCCTCGATCCTGGGCATCAGCGCGGGCTCCAAGCCGGCCAACACCCACCGCCTGCTGATCCGCCTCGGCGTCCTCGCGGTGTACTCGGTCGGCGCCGGCGTCCTCGGCACGGTGATCGCCGGGCCGGTGCTGGACGCCCTGCCGGGCTCGGTCCTCGGGCTGAGCGCCATCGGCGCCCTGGTGGTGTTCACGGTCGGCGCGTTCACCATGGCGCTCCAGTGCCTGTTCGACATCCTCGGGATCGGCGTCGCGGTGCTGATCTTCGTGGTGCTCGGCAACCCGAGCGCGGGCGGGGTCTACCCGGCGCCGATGACGCCGCCGTTCTGGCGGGCGATCGGCGCCTGGATCCCGAACGGCGCCGGTACCACCGCCACCAAGTCGGTCGCCTACTTCGGCTCCACCAACCTGGGGATGCCGATCCTGGTCATGGTGGTCTGGGCGCTGATCGGCATCGGCGTCGCCCTGCTGGCCGTGCTGCGCGGCCCGCGCTCCGGCGGCCGCGAACTGGCCGCCGCCGAGGACTGAGCCCCCACCACGTCAC
>NZ_JBHVET010000483.1:0-6778 GCF_042802135.1 Kitasatospora sp. NPDC057512 | reverse complement strand
GAGCGGGCCCCGGTCGTCGGCGGGGCCGTCGGCGGTGTCGCCCTCCCCCGCCGCCGTGACGGCGGGCGCGGCCGGGGCGGTGACGGCGGTGCCGACGCCGAGGGCGGCGAGGCGGTCCAGCAGCGGGGCGAGTTCGGCGAGTTCGGCGGCGACGACGCGGGCCTTCTCGGTGCCGATGCCGTCGACGCCGGCCAGGGTCTCGGCGTCGGCGGCCCGGATCGCCGCCATGGAGCCGAAGTGCGCGGCGATCCGGCGGGACATGGTCCGTCCGGTGCCGCGGACGCCGAGGGCGCAGAAGACCCGGTTGAGCGGCCGGGTGCGGGCGGTGGCGATCGCGGCGAGCAGGTTGTCGGCGCTGGTCTCCCCCATCCGGTCCAGGGTGAGCAGCTGTTCGCGGGTGAGGGTGAACAGGTCGGCGAGGTCGGTGACCAGGCCGGTTTCGACGAGTTGGACGGCGCGGGTGCCGCCGAGGCCCTCGATGTCGAGCTGGTCGCGGCCGGCCGCGTAGAGGACGGAGGCGACGGCCTGGCAGTCGCGGCCGCGCACGCAGCGCCAGCGCTGTTCGCCGGTGTCGATGGCGTCGCCGCAGCGCGGGCAGGTCTCGGGGAAGGCGATCGGCCGCTCGTCCCCGGTGCGGGCGTCGAGCACCGGGGCCTCGACCCGGGGGATCACGTCGCCGGCGCGGTAGACGAAGACCTGGTCGCCGATCATCAGGCCGCGCCGTTCGATGTCGGCGGGGTTGTGGAGGGTGGCGAAGGTGACGGTGACGCCGTCGATGACGACGGGTTCGAGGACGGCGCGCGGGGCGATGACGCCGGTGCGGCCGACGTTCCACTCCACCGCGAGCAGCCGGGTGACCTGGTGCCGCGCGGGGAGTTTGCGGGCCACCGCCCAGCGCGGCGCGCGCGAGCCGGAGCCGGCCTCGGCGCGGTCGGCGGCCAGGTCGGCCTTGACGACCACGCCGTCGATCCCGAAGGGCAGTTCGGCGCGCAGCGCGGCGATCTCCTCGACGCGCCGCTGGACCTCGGCGGTGTCGGCGCAGCGCCGGGGGCGGGCGGCGGTGGTGGCGGCGGTGTGGGCGCCGAGGGCGGCGAGGTGGTCCAGCAGGGCGCTGTGGGCGAGGCCGTCGGGGCCGATGGCGTCGTAGGCGAAGAAGGTGAGTTCGATCCGGTAGGGGCGGTCCTTGGCCCGCAGGGTGCCGGCGGCGCCGTTGCGCGGGTTGGCGAAGGGGGTGGCGCCGTGGTCGGCGCGTATCCGGTTGGCGTGGTCGAACTGGTCCTGGGTGAGGAGGACTTCGCCGCGCAGTTCGATGTCGGCGGGTTCGGTGAGTTCGGCGGGCAGGCCGAGGACGGCGTCGGCGGCGTGGGTGATGTCCTCGCCGGCGAGGCCGTCGCCGCGGGTGACGACCTGCTGGAGGCGTCCGGCGCGGTAGCGGGCGGCGATGGCGAGGCCGTCGAGCTTGGGCTCCACGCACCAGGCGGTGACGGGGCGGCCCAGGCGCCGTTCGAGGCCGGCGGCCCAGGCGTCGAGCTCCTCGGCGGAGAACACGTTGTCCAGGGAGAGCATCGGGGCGCTGTGCGGGACGTCGCCGTTCGCGGCGCCGCCGGCCACCTTGCCGGTCGGCGAGTCGGGCAGCGCCTGGCCGGGGTGGGTGCTCTCGTAGGCGGCGATGGCCCGCAGCAGGGCGTCGTACTCGTCGTCGCCGAGCGGGGTGGAGCCGTCGGTGTAGTACGCGGCGGCGGCCCGGACGGCGGTGGCGACGGCGTCGGCGTACGCGGACGGGGAGGACAGCGGTGCTGCGGTGGCGGTCATGCGGGAATCATGGCGGCCGGCACTGACAGGGCCTCGGGGCGCGCGCCGGCAGGGCCTCGGGGCGCGCGCCGGCGGAACGCCGGGAGGTGTCAGACCAGCCGGGCGGTGGTGGGGGCGTCGGCGCCGTTGCGGCGGGCGTCGCGGCGGGCGTGGCCGGGGGTGGGGCCGGTGCCGAGGACGCGGCCGTCGGCGAGGGCGAGCCAGGTGCCCGGGGGTGTGCCGTCGGGGACGGGGGCGGCGAGGGCGGCGGCGGGTTCGTGGCCGGCCGAGGACGGGAGCGGGAGCGGACGGTTCTCGCGCCACTGGGCGGTGGTGCGCTCGCCGCCGGTGCGGCGGCGCCAGTACAGGTGCTGGGCGACGATCAGCGGGCCCAGGGCGGTGAGCAGCGGGAATCCGGTGGTGAGCCAGCCGGCGGCGAAGCAGGCGCTGACCGCGCTGGTGGTGAGCAGGCCGACGAGGGCGGCGACGGTGGCGGCGGTGCGGCCGTGGGCCTTGGCGGCGACGAGCGGGTAGAGGACGAGCAGCAGGAGGTCGCCGAGGCCGACGGCGACGGGGGCCGGGCCGCCGGTGAGGGCGAGCAGGGGGGCGAAGGGGCGGTCCTGGACCTGTGCGAAGAAGCGGGCGGTGGTGTCGGTGAGGGTGGTGGCGGCCAGGTCGTAGCCGGTGAGGACGGCCGCCAGGGCGGCGGTGTGGCCGGAGCGCAGGCCGCTCTGGGTCCAGAGGTTGGCGACGCCGACGACGGCGGTGGCGATCATCAGGTCGCTGCCGGTGCGGGCGGCGGCGGGGTGGCCGGTGAGGGCGGCGAGCGCGGTGGCGGCGGTGGCGGTGAGGGCGGCGGCCCAGGACCAGGGGGTGGCGCGCAGCCGGGTGGCGGCGAGCAGCGGGGCGAGGGTGAACTGGACGGCGAGGCAGGCGACGAGGCCGAAGAGTGCGGAGACGGCGGCGGCGGGCAGGGCGGTGTAGAGCAGCGGGGCGAGGACGACGCCGGCGCACAGGACGGCGATGTCGCCGCCGGTGTAGACGCCGACCGGGGGGCGGGGCATCCGGACGCGGGCGAGGTACCAGGCGGCCAGGGCGGTCTCGGCGGCGACGGCGGCGCTGAGGGCGGCCAGGGCGGCGGGGTCGACGGTCATTCAGCGCCTTCCGGGGACACGGTCGGGGGCGGCGGGGGTGCCGGGGACGGCGGGGACGTCGAAGGTGTCGAGGGTGTGCTCGCGCAGGTCGGCGCGCAGGGGCGCGGTCGGCGGCATGGCGGCGCGGTCCTCGTACAGCAGGATGTCGGCCAGGCGCAGGCCGGCGGCGCGGGCGCGGTCCTCCAGGCGGCCGCGCAGGGCGGTGGCGGGCAGGCGGTCGACCAGCAGGTGCAGGCGGGCGGGTCCGTCGGGGCCGTCGGGGCCTTCGGTGAGGGCGTGGCGGGCGGGAAGCGGGACCTCGGGTTCGGCTTCGACCAGGTCGAGCACCTCGCGGGTGGTGACGGTGCGGCTGAGCGGGCCGTTCCAGCGGCCGAGGATCTCGGAGGTGGCGGGCAGGTGGGCGAGTTCGCAGTCGGGCGGCTCGGCGGGGAGGCGTACGAGGTCGCCGGTGGCGTAGCGCAGCAGCAGGGTGCACTCGCGGTAGGGCACGTAGGGGGTGTGCACGACGGTGCCGGTGGCGCCGGGGGCGGTGGGTTCCCAGGTGAGCGGGTCGAGGACTTCGAGGTGTCCGAACTCGGTGGTGTGGTGGAGGTGGCCCCGGGTGCAGGGGGTGGCGCCGGAGGGCAGGATCTCGGTCATCAGGTAGGCGGAGGTGGCGGTGGCGCCGAAGACCTCCTCGGCGCGCCGGCGCAGCGGCGCGGAGAGCACCTCGCCGCCGACGCTGATCGACTCCAGGCCGAAGTCGGCGTCGCGCCACTTGTGCTGTTCGGCTTCCTGGACGAGGGAGGCCAGGTAGGAGGCGGAGGTGGTGAGGTGGGTGATCTGGGGGTCCTTGCCGGGCAGGCCGAGCGGGGCGGCGAGGCGGTCGAGGGCCACGGCTGGTGCGATGGTGCCGAGTTGGACGAAGCCGGCGCCGGCGCGGGTGGCCGACTCCTCGGCGTTGACCAGGGACAGGGTGGCGCGGGAGCAGCCGGCGTAGGCGACGGTGTGGCGCGGGCGCAGGCCGAGGCCGAGCACGGCGGAGATGGTGCTGAAGGCGATGGCGCACTCGAGTTCGGCGCGGGAGAACCACACGGCGGTGGGGGTGCCGCTGGTGCCGGTGGTGAGCGCCTGCAGGGCGGGGCGGGCGGCGTCGGAGACGAAGGCGGCGGGCAGGGCGCGCAGGGCCTGCTTGGGGGTGACGGGGACGCGCGACCAGTCCCCGGGCTCCAACCGGTCGGGGTCGAGGCCGAGTTCGGCGAAGGTGCGGCGGTAGTAGGCGGTGTGCCGGGCCGCGGTGCGGGCGGTGGCGCGCAGGCTGCGGCGGGCCACTTCGCGCCGTACCTGCGGGTCGACGTGTCCGGCGCGGCCGGGCAGCAGGGCGGAGTCCTCGCCGGGCTCGCCGAACTCGGCGATGGTGGCGACCAGGTCCCGGGCGAGGCGCTCCAGGTCGCGGGGTCGGATCCGACGGTTCGTCAGGATCGCTGCGCCGTAGCGCAGTTGGCTCAGCGCGGTCGCGAACAATCGGTCTCCCAGGCCAGGGTCGGACGATGGGCCACCCGGCCCCGGCCGGGGTCGGTCGGATCAGACCATGTGCAGGAACATCGCGGCGGTGAGGGTGCTGAAGGCGTACTTGAGGTAGTGCTTGACCATGATCGGTTCTCCCTCGTACGGGCGGCCGGCCGCCCTGGCCGGGCGCAGCGGCGGATGCCCGGGGCCGGCTTCCGGCCTGCGGGCAACGGCAGTATAGGGACGGTCCGGCGGTGCGCAACAGGCTATGTGCACGGCCAACCCTCCGTTTGTGCAGGGGAGTTCGGGGTTGTGGGTGTGCGGTGGGGGTGTTCTGGGCACGATCTGACGAATCCATGCCGGGTGTCGGCCGTGTGGCGGTCCGACACCCCCTCCCCCGAGGAGTCCCCTTGGCGAACACCTTCCTGCGGCGGCTGTCCTTACCCGCCGCGCTCGCCGTCCTGACCGTCGCGGCGTCGGCCTTCTCCACCGGTACGGCCCACGCGGCCGAGCCGGGCGGGCCGTGCGACCCCCGCGTCTCCCAGACCGGGCTGTACGAGGTCTCGACCGCCGTCGTCGAGCCGGTGCTCACCCACTGGAAGGGCATCACCATCGCCCCGGGCACCACCGGCACCATCGAGACCACCGTGTCCGAGGTCCAGAGCGTCAGCACGACCTTCAACGCCTCGACCGAGATCAGCACATCGGTCAGCGTGTTCCTGGCGAAGGTCGCCGTGAAGGTCGGGTTCTCCGTCCAGACCACCAAGTCCACCACCAGCACCTGGTCCCAGAAGGTCACCTACAACGTCAACCGCCCCGGCGACTACATGGTGTTCAAGGGCACCCATCGCATCCAGGGCAAGGCCGACGAGTACGTCTGCGTGAACCACCCCTGGAGCGACCCCGGCGACGGGTACTGGGCGTACCTCTTCGGGTCCCACCCCACCTACAGCACCTTCGACGCCGAGATGGAGGGAATCGTCTCCTGCGACACCCCGGTCAACCCCGGCACCGTCCAGGAGCTGGCCCGCAACATGCTCGTCTGCCACTGAGCCCCGCCCCCGCCGGGGGCCGGTCCGTGCCCAGGACCGGCCCCGGGCGGGTCAGCGCCGGGGTACGGCGGTGTGCGGGATCGCGAGGTCGGCCATGCGGTGCAGGACGGCGGCGGGGATCGCCGGGTTCCGGGCGGCGGTGTCGGCCCGGCACGGGTCGAGCAGCAGCGGCACCAGGTCCTCCGGGGGCAGGGCCGGGTTGACGCGGGCGAAGTGCCGCACGCCGCTGTCGGGGTCGGCCGCGAGCACGGCCGCGGTGGCGGGGGCGAGCCGGGGGTCGGCGGCGGCGGCCCGGCGGACGGCCGGATCGGGGTCGGCGGCGGCGCGTTCGACGTGGGCGGCGGTGGCGGCGGGGTCGTCGAGGGCCAGGGCCCGCAGGCGCGGGTTCGGGTCGGCGGCCAGGCGCAGCAGGCCCTGGCGGGGGAAGCGGGGGTGGTTGCGCGGGCGGCCCGGGAAGGAGAGGCTGCCGTCCCACCAGGCGGCCGTGTCCAGGAGCATCCAGGGCGGGGCGCCCTCGCAGGACTCGGCGAGGTGGATCCGCACCGCGCGGTCCTCGTCGCGGGCAAGGAGTTCGGCAACGTCGGCGGGCAGGCGCGGCGCCCGGGCGACGCTGCGGCGGACCAGCACCTTCGGGGAGGCGGCGAGCAGGCGCATGGCCTCGGCGTCCGCGTGCCGGGCGACGACCCACGGCAGCTCGCTGGCGTGGGCGGCGGGGTCGATGTCGGGGACTTCGGCGGCCAGCGCGGCGAGTTCGGCGAGTTCGGCGGAAGCGGCGGGCGGGGCGGCCTCGCCCGGCGAGGGCTTGAGGGCGCTCCCGGCCAGCTCCGCGAACAGCTCGCGCATCGCCGCCCCGGGCGTGGCGGCGATCAGCCGTTCCCACTGGGCCGGTGACAGCCGACCGCTCTCCGCGGCGGCCATCCGCACGCGCCGGTCGGGGTGGGCGATCGCGGCGTCCAGGACTCCGTCGGGCAGGTCGTCGCGGTACAGGAAGTGGTGCTCGCCGGCGTCCAGGAGGCGCAGGAGCAGGCCGGCGGGGGCCGCGCGGTTGTGGCCGAGCCCGGACAGCCAGGCGAGGCCAGTCGCGCGGTCGACGGCGGTGGCGCGGGTCAGCGGGGTCCAGACGGGGCCGGGCTCGGCGGGCTCGGCGGAGGGTGTCGGTGCTGGTGTCACCGGCCGGAGCCTACGCCCACCGCCCGTACGGTCCACGGGGCCGGGCAGGTCGGAGCGGCGGGCGCAGGCGCGAACGCCGGCGGCGCGGCGGCCCGGACACCCGATCCCCCAGGTGTCCGGACC
>NZ_JBHVET010000482.1:0-6789 GCF_042802135.1 Kitasatospora sp. NPDC057512 | reverse complement strand
GGCCCGGGCGGCCGCCCCCGCCGCCGGGCGCTCGCCCGGCTCACCGACGACTGGCTGGCCGGGCTGCTCGCGGCCGCCGGCGCCCCGCCCGGCGTCGCGCTGGTCGCGGTCGGCGGGTACGGGCGGGGCGAGCTGTCCCCGCGCAGCGACCTGGACGTCCTGCTGCTGCACGACGGGCCGGTCGCCCCGGAGCTGCCCGAGCGGATCTGGTACCCGGTCTGGGACTCGGGCGCCAGGCTCGACCACGCGGTGCGCACCGTCGCGGAGGCCCGCGCGGTCGCCGCCGCCGACCTCAAGGCCCAGCTCGGCCTGCTGGACGCCCGGCACCTCGCCGGGGACCGGGCGCTCACTGACGCGCTGCGCGCCGCGGTGCTCACCGACTGGCGCGCGAGCGCCCCCGCACGCCTGCCCGAGCTGCGCGAGCTGGTCCGCGAGCGGGCCGAACGGCACGGTGAGCTGTCCTTCCTGCTGGAGCCGGACCTCAAGGAGGCCCGCGGCGGCCTGCGCGACGTCGTGGCGCTGGACGCGATCGCCGCCAGCTGGCTGGCCGACGCGCCCCGGGACGGTCTGGACGACGCCGCGCGGTGGCTGGCCGACGTGCGCGACGCCCTGCACCTGGTCACCGGCCGGGCCACCGACCGGCTCGGCCTCCAGGACCAGGACCAGGTCGCCGAGCGGCTCGGGGTGCTGGACGCCGACACCCTGCTGCGCCGGGTCTACGAGGCCGCCCGCACCGTCGCGTACGCGGGCGACGTCACCTGGCGGGCGGTGGACCGGGTGCTCGCGGCCCGTGGCGGACGCGGTCGGCGGGTGCGCCGGCTGGGCATCCCGTTCGCCGGCTCCGGACGCGGCGCCGGCGCGGTGGCCCGGGGCGCGGTCGAGCGGCGGCCGCTCGCCGAGGGCGTGGTCGAGCAGGACGGCGAGGCCGTGCTCGCCCAGGGCGCCCGCCCGGCCGCCGACCCGGTGCTGCCGCTGCGCGCCGCGGCCGCCGCCGCGCAGAACGGGCTGACCGTCTCCTACGCCACGGTGCGCCGGCTGGCCGCCGAGTGCCGCCCGCTGCCGGTGCCCTGGCCGGACGAGGCGCGCGAGCAGCTGGTCACCCTGCTGGGCGCGGGGGAGTCGGCCGTCCCGGTGTGGGAGGCGCTGGAGGCGGAGGGGCTGGTCCGCCGGCTGATCCCGGACTGGGAGCGGGTGCGCTGCCGTCCGCAGCGCAACGCGGTGCACCGCTGGACGGTGGACCGGCACCTGGTGGAGACGGCGGTGCGGGCCGCCGCGATGACCCGCCGGGTGGCCCGCCCGGACCTGCTGCTGGTCGCCGCGCTGCTGCACGACATCGGCAAGGGCTGGCCGGGGGACCACAGCGAGGCCGGCGAGGTGATCGTCCGCGACCTCGGCGCCCGGATGGGCTTCGGCCCCGAGGACACCGAGACCCTGGCGGTGCTGGTCCGCCACCACCTGATGCTGGTGGACACCGCGACCCGGCGCGATCCGGACGACCCGGCCACCGTCGAGGCGGTCACCAAGGTGGTCACCACCCTGCCCGAGCTGGAGCTGCTGCACGCGCTCACCGAGGCGGACGCGCTGGCCACCGGCCCGGCCGCGTGGAGCGGCTGGCGGGCCTCGTTGGTGGAGGGCCTGGTGGCCCGGGCGGCGGACCGGCTGGCCGGGGCGGGCACGCCACCGGCGGAGACGGCGCCGACCGCCGAGCAGGAGCGGCTCGCGGTCGAGGCCGCCCGGACCGGGCAGCCGGCGCTGTCGCTGCGGGCCCGGTCCGAGGGGGCGGAGCCGGGCGCCGAGCCGATGGGCGTCGAGCTGAACCTGGCCGTCCCGGACCGGCCCGGGCTGCTCGGCACCGCCGCCGGGGTGCTCGCGCTGCACCGGCTGGCCGTCCGCTCGGCCGGACTGCGCGAGCTGGACCCGGTGGGCGCCGGGCCGGTGCTGCTGCTGTCCTGGCGGGTGGCGGCCGAGTACGGCGAGCTCCCGGAGGCGGCCCGGCTGCGGGCCGACCTGCGCCGGGCGCTGGACGGCTCGCTGGACGTCACCCGCCGCCTCGCCGAGCGGGACGCCGCGGCCCCGCGCCGCCGGGGCATCCCCACCCCGCCGCCGCTGGTCGCGGTGGCGCCCGCGGTGGCCTCGGCGACCGCGACGGTGCTGGAGGTCCGCGCGCACGACGCCCCCGGGCTGCTGCACCGGATCGGCCGGGCGCTGGACGGGGCGGGCGTGCGGGTGCGCACCGCGCACGTCTCCACGCTGGGCGCGGAGGCCGTCGACTCGTTCTACCTGACCGACGGGGCGGGCCGTCCGCTGACCGCCCGGCGGGCCGGCGAGGTGGCGGCGGCGGTCCGGGCCGCGCTGGGCTGACGTGCGCCGGAAGGCTCCGGGGGCGGGGGCCGAGGAGCTTCGGGAGCAGGGGTGGAGACCGTACCCGGGGCGGCCGGATACCCTGGGGGGCGACGACCGTACCGATACCGATGCCGCAGAGGACCCGCGACGACGTGTTCGACACCCTTTCCGATCGCCTCGCAGCGACGTTCAAGAACCTCCGGGGCAAGGGCCGCCTGAGCGAGGCGGACATCGACGCCACCGCCCGCGAGATCCGCATCGCGCTGCTGGAGGCGGACGTCGCGCTGCCGGTCGTCCGGGCCTTCATCAAGCAGGTCAAGGAGCGGGCGCTCGGCGTCGAGGTCTCCGGTGCGCTGAACCCGGCGCAGCAGATCATCAAGATCGTCAACGAGGAGCTCATCTCCATCCTCGGTGGCGAGACCCGCCGGGTGCGGTTCGCCAAGAGCGGCCCGACGGTGATCATGCTCGCCGGTCTCCAGGGTGCCGGTAAGACCACCCTGGCGGGCAAGCTCGGCCACTGGCTGAAGAAGCAGAAGCACACCCCGCTGCTGGTCGCCTGCGACCTCCAGCGCCCCAACGCGGTCAACCAGCTCCAGGTGGTCGCCGAGCGCGCCGGCGTGGCCTTCTACGGCCCGCAGCCGGGCAACGGCGTGGGCGACCCGGTGCAGGTGGCCAAGGACTCGATCGAGTACGCCAAGCAGAAGCAGTACGACGTCGTCGTCGTCGACACCGCCGGCCGCCTGGGCATCGACGCCGAGCTGATGCAGCAGGCCGCCGACATCCGCGCCGCGGTGAACCCGGACGAGGTCCTGTTCGTCGTCGACGCGATGATCGGCCAGGACGCGGTCACCACCGCGCAGGCCTTCCTCGACGGCGTCGACTTCACCGGCGTGGTGCTCTCCAAGCTCGACGGCGACGCCCGCGGCGGTGCCGCCCTGTCGGTCGCGCACGTCACCGGCCGGCAGATCATGTTCGCCTCCAACGGCGAGAAGGTCGACGACTTCGACGCCTTCCACCCGGACCGGATGGCCTCGCGCATCCTCGGCATGGGTGACGTCCTCTCGCTGATCGAGAAGGCCGAGCAGACCTTCTCGCAGGAGGAGGCGGAGAAGATCGCCGCCAAGCTGCGCGGCGGTCCGAAGCAGTTCACCCTGGACGACTTCCTGTCCCAGCTGGAGCAGGTCCAGAAGATGGGCTCGATCTCCAAGCTGCTCGGCATGCTGCCCGGCATGGGCCAGATCCGGGACCAGATCAACAACATCGACGACAAGGACGTCAACCGGGTCGGCGCGATCATCAAGTCGATGACCCCGGCCGAGCGGGCCGAGCCGGAGCTGATCAACGGCTCCCGCCGGGCCCGCATCGCCAAGGGCTCCGGTGTCCAGGTCGGCGAGGTGAAGAACCTGGTCGAGCGGTTCTTCGAGGCCCGCAAGATGATGTCCGCGATGGCCTCCGGCAAGGGGATGCCGGGCATGCCGGGCATCCCGGGCATGGGCGGCGGCGCGAAGAAGTCCGGCAAGAAGGCCCCGCAGGCCAAGGGCAAGCGCAAGAGCGGCAACCCGCTGAAGCGCGCCCAGGAGGAGGCCGCGGCCGCCGAGCGCCGCGCGCTCGGCCCGGGCGCCGGCCAGTCCCCGGCGGACGGCGGCGCGTTCGGCCTCGGCGCGGGCAAGGGCCCGGCCGACTTCGAGCTGCCCAAGGAGTTCAAGGACCTGCTGTAGTCCTCGACCGGCTCCCGTCGGCCCGTCGTCCGGTGTTTCCGGGCGGCGGGCCGATCGCGTGTCCGATGATGGGGGCATGCGAGTGATGATCAGGGCCCCGAGGGCCGAGGACACGGCCGGGTACGCCGAAGCGGTCCGGCGGTCCGCCGAACACATCGGACGGTGGAACCCGGTCGAGCCGGACGGACTGCCCGACCTGCTGAAGCGCCAGGGCTCCGGGCTGCGCACCTTCCTGATCGTCGACCGGGAGACCGGCGGACTGGTCGGCAAGGTGAACGTCGCCAACATCGTGATGGGCCGGTTCTGCAACGCCTCGCTGGGCTACGACTCGTACGTCCCGTTCAACGGCACCGGGCGGATGACCGAGGGCATGCGGCTGGTCGTGGACCGCTGCTTCGCCCCGCAGACGGCCGACGGGCTCGGGCTGCACCGGCTGGAGATCAACGTGCAGCCGGAGAACGAGCGCTCGATCGCGATGGCCAAGCGGCTGGGCTTCCGGCACGAGGGCTTCACCCCGCGGATGCTGTTCCTCCAGGGGGACTGGCGCGACCATGAGCGGTTCGCGCTGACCGCCGAGGAGTGGCCGGGCGCGACGGCATAGTCGCTGGTGGGAGGGGTCGGCGCGGCCGTACGGCGGTCCGGGCGCGGCGTTGCGATTGGCCCGCCCGAGCACCTGTCCGTATTGTCCGATGGGTGACCGAACCCGTGCCGCCACGTCAGACCCCCGACCAGCCCTGGCGTTCGGAGGGCGCCCCGCCCCCGCCGCCGCCCAAGCGCCGGATGCCCGGCGGCTGGGTGGGCCTCGCCCTCACCGCCCTCGTGGTGTTCCTGATCTCGGACCTGCTGCTGTCCTTCTTCGGCCCCGCCGGCGCCACCACGATCTCGTACACCGAGTTCAACAACCAGCTGAACAAGGGCAACATCACCAAGATCTACGCCAAGGGCGACGCGATCGAGGGCACCCTCAAGACCGCCCAGCCCAAGCCGGACGGCGGCAAGGGCGACTACACCGAGTTCGACACCCAGCGGCCCTCCTTCGCGGGCGACAACCTCTGGACCACCCTGCAGCAGCAGGGCGTCGAGGTCACCGCCACCTCGCCGGTCCAGCAGCGCAGCTTCCTCACCAACCTGCTGATCTCGCTCGCCCCGATGCTGCTGCTGATCTTCATCTGGGTGCTGCTCGCCCGCCGGATGGCCGGCGGGCTCGGCGGCGGACCGCTCGGCCGCAAGGCCCCGCCGAAGCCGGTCACCGCCGAGGAGGGCAAGCGCACCACCTTCGCCGACGTGGCCGGCATCGACGAGGTCGAGGCCGAACTCACCGAGGTCGTCGACTACTTGAAGAACCCCGAGCGGTACCGCAGGCTCGGTGCCAAGATGCCGCGCGGCGTGCTGCTGAGCGGCCCGCCCGGAACCGGCAAGACCCTGCTGGCCCGGGCCGTGGCCGGCGAGGCGAACGTGCCGTTCTTCTCCGCCTCCGCCTCCGAGTTCATCGAGATGATCGTCGGCGTCGGCGCCAGCCGGGTCCGCGAGCTGTTCGCCGAGGCCCGCAAGGTCGCCCCGGCGATCATCTTCATCGACGAGATCGACACCATCGGCCGCCAGCGCGGCGCCGGCGGCGGCATGGGCGGGCACGACGAGCGCGAGCAGACCCTCAACCAGATCCTCACCGAGATGGACGGCTTCAGCGGCTCCGAGGGCGTCATCGTGATCGCCGCGACCAACCGGGCGGACGTGCTCGACCCGGCGCTGCTGCGCCCCGGCCGCTTCGACCGGCGGATCACCGTCAGCCCGCCCGACCGGGAGGGCCGCGCGGCGATCCTGCGCATCCACAGCCGCAGCGTCCCGCTGGCGGGCGGCACCGACCTCAACCAGCTGGCCAAGGTCACGCCGGGGATGACCGGTGCCGAGCTCGCCAACCTGGTCAACGAGGCCGCGCTGCTGGCCGTCAAGCGCAAGCAGGACGCGGTCAACGAGCGGGACCTCTCGGACGCGCTGGAGAAGGTCCAGCTCGGTGCGGTGCGGCCGCTGGTGATGCCGCAGGAGGAGCGCGAGCGGACGGCGTACCACGAGAGCGGGCACGCGCTGCTGGGCATGCTCCAGCCCGGCGCGGACCCGGTCCGCAAGATCACCATCGTGCCGCGCGGCCGCGCGCTCGGCGTCACCCTCTCCACCCCGGAGAACGACCGCTACTCGTACACCGAGCCGTACCTGCGCGGCCGGATCATCGGCGCGCTCGGCGGCATGGCGGCCGAGCAGGTGGTCTACGGGGTGATCACCACCGGTGCGGAGAGCGACCTGGAGCAGGTCACCAACATCGCCCGCGGGATGGCCGGGCGCTGGGGGATGAGCGAGCGGGTCGGCCGGCTCACCGCGGTGCCCTCCGACCCGCAGGGCGCGTACGGGCTCTCCGCCGCGCCGACCACCCTGGACGCGGTGGACGAGGAGGCGCGGCGGATCGTCTCCGAGTGCTACGACGACGCGGTGCGGATCCTGACCGAGCAGCGGCACCGGCTGGACGCGCTGGCGGCGGCGCTGCTGGAGGCGGAGACGCTGGACGAGGCGGCGGCGTACCGGGCGGCGGGGGTGCCGCGGGAGGGCTCCGCGGGGGCCGAGGGTTCCGACGGGCCTGCCGGCGGGTCCGGCGGGTCTGGTGGGGCTGACGGGGCTGACGGGGCCGACGGGGACGACGGGAAGTCGATCGACCGGGCGTGAAGTCGAGGGCCGGGGG
>NZ_JBHVET010000481.1:0-6801 GCF_042802135.1 Kitasatospora sp. NPDC057512 | reverse complement strand
CGCCCCAGCGCTGCTCCAGCTCCTTGGCCAGCCGGGCGAAGTCCTCGGGCCGGGTGACGTCCAGTTCCAGCACCTCGGCGGGGCGGGGCAGGACGTCCGCGGCCAGCTCGGTGATCCGCCGGGCCCGGCCGAAGCCGGTGAGCAGGACCTCGGCGCCCGCCTCCTGGAGCGCCCTGGCGGTGTGCCAGGCGATGGAGTCCTCGTTGAGCACCCCGGTGATCAGATAGCGGCGTCCGTGGAAGCCGAGCATCACTCCTGGCCTTTCGTCGTACCGGTCGTACCGGGTGCGTCGGCCGCCGCCAGCACCAGGGCCGCGTTGTGTCCGCCGAACCCGAAGGAGGTGGAGAGCCCGGCCCGCCGGCCGCCGGGCAGGGCGGGGGCGGCGAGCGGGGTGGCGTGGCGGATCAGGTTCAGCGGGCCGAGCTTCCCGTCCGGCTCGCGCAGCCCGACGGTGGGCGGGGCGGTGGCGTGGCGCAGCGCCTGCAGGGTGGCGATGGCCTCCACCGCGCCGGCGGCGCCGAAGAGGTGGCCGGTGCAGGACTTGGTGGAGGAGAGCGGGACGGCTTCCAGGGCCGGTCCGAGCGCCAGGCGCAGGGCCTCGCACTCGGAGGCGTCGTTGAGGACGGTCCCGGTGCCGTGGGCGTTGAGGTAGCCGAGCTGTCCGGGGGCGACGCCGGCCGCTTCGAGCGCCAGGGTGACGGCGCGGGCCGCGGGCCCGCCGGTCGGGTCCGGGGCAGTGAGGTGGTGGGCGTCGCAGGTGGAGCCGTAGCCGAGCACCTCGCCGAGCACGGTGGCGCCGCGGGCGGCGGCGCCGGCTTCGGTCTCCAGGACCAGGATTCCGGCGCCCTCCCCGATCAGCAGGCCGTCCCGGTCACGGTCGAAGGGCACCGAGCGGCCGCTCTCGGAGAGCGCCCCGGCGGTGCGGAACGCGGCCCGCACCAGCTCGGAGGTGGAGGCCTCGGCGCCGCCGACCACGACGGCGTCGGCGGCTCCGGCGGCGAGCAGCAGCAGGGCGGTGCCGATCGCCTGGGTGGCGCTGCTGCACGCCGAGGCCAGGCAGAGCGCCTCGCCCCGCAGGCCGTGGCGCTGGGCGATCTGGGAGGCCGCGGCGTTGGCCATCATGGCGGGCACCATGAGCGGGGAGACGAACTCCGCGCCCTGCTCCCGGAGCACCTCGGCCTGGTTCTCGAAGCTCGACGTCCCGCCGAGCGCGCAGCCCACCACGCAGGCGACCCGCTCGGCGGGGTAGGGCGGCGGGCCGTCCGTCCATCCCGCCTGGGCCAGGGCCTCGGCGGCGGCGACGAGCGCGAGCTGGGTGAAGCGGTCGGTGCGGCGGATCTGCTGGCGCGACAGGTGGTCGGCGGGCCGGAAGTCCCGGCACAGCCCGAGCCCGTCGGCGAGCCCGCTCTCGCCGGCCACCGCCCGCCGGTGCAGTTCGTCGGCGCCCACGCCCAGCGGGGTCACCGCGCCCAGGCCCGTGACGACGGCCCGGGGCCTCACTCCAGCCCGGCCTTCCGGCGGCACAGGTCGAGCACCTCGCCGACGGTGTACAGCTGGTCGAAGTCCTTGGGCTTCACCGGGATGCCCAGTTGCTTGCGGATGGACTGGCTGAGCTCGACCATGTCGAGCGAGTCGATCTCCAGCTCGTCCAGGGCGGCGTCGTCGACGATGCCCTCGCGTTCGACGCCGAGGTCGACCAGGGCGTCGACGACGAAGTTCTCGATGGCGGTGCGGTCCAGTGTGTCGGGCATGGCTCTCCTCGTCCGCGCGGGGCGGCGGTGGCGGTGCGGGGGACGTACGGGCGGTGCCGTGGACGTACGGGCGGTGCCGTGCGGGCGGCGGGCAGGGGGGCGGGCTCAGAGCGCCGGACCGGCCTTGGTGGCGTGGTACGGGGCCCAGTGCCACTGCTGCCAGTAGCTCTCGGCGATGTCCAGCCACTGCTCCAGCCGGGCGGCGTCGTCCAGGAAGCGGTTGGCGCTGACCACCAGCCAGCTGTAGACGGCCTGGCTGTCCCGGCAGCCGCCGCAGTCGCCGGAGGTGCAGCAGAACTGGAGCGACTCGTAGTCGGCGCCCCAGACGTTGAAGCCGGGGATGACCGGGTTGCCGTTGGCGACGCGGTCCTCGTGCTCGGGGGCGTCGACGCTGAGGCTGGGGCAGACGTCGTAGCCGAACCGGCCGCCCCAGTGCGTCCGGCCGGTGACCAGGGTCCGAATGAAGTACGGGTGGCTCACCACCGCCTGCGGGTACAGCTCCTTGACCCGCTGCGCCTCGTCCAGCACCCGCTGCTCGTTGGCGATCTTCAGCGGGGTCTCGGTGCCGTGCTCGCTGTAGAAGTTGAAGGTGACGATGTTGCCGTTCTCGGCGATCTTCCGCACGGTGGGCTCGATGTGCTCGACCCCGGCCTCGGAGAGCGCGTAGATGAACAGCACCCGCTGGTCGTCCCGGTAGTGCTTGAGCGCGGTGTCGAACAGGCCGGTGAACTTGGAGCCGTTGACCCGGATCGCGCGCAGGTCGTCGTCGAGCGGGCCGCCGCCGAAGATGCTGACCGCGATGGCGATCTTCTCGAAGCCCTGCTTGGGCATCGGGCGCAGGCCGTTGGTGGAGATGGTGATGTACGGCAGCTGTTCGACGAAGGCCTCGACCCGGCGCGGGACGAGGGTGGGCTCGCCGCCGATCAGGGTGGCCTGGTTGACGCCGTCGTCGGCCAGCTTGCGGGCGAAGGCCCGGATGCGGTCCAGGTCGGACAGCTCCTTGACGGCCGTGTCGAAGCCGCCCTCGAAGTACCAGCAGCCCTTGCAGCGGATGTTGCAGGTGTTGGTGAGGTGGACCTCGCAGGAGCGGACCTCGCGCCCCAACCGGCGCAGCCGGTGCAGGCGTTCGGCCAGGTCGGGCCGGTCGGCGATGAGTTCGGCGGTGCGCGCCTTCGCCTCGCGTCGGCTCAGCGGGCGCTGTTCGATGGTGACGGGTGTTGCCATGGCGATGGGCTCCTCGGGGGTCGCGGGATCGGCGTGCTGCTGTTCCCGCTACTCCGGGAGGCGCAGACCCAGGTTCTTGATGCGCGGGGTGACCTTCTCCCGCCACAGGTCGCAGGCCTCGCCGTTGGTGGTCTGCCGCAGGCCGAAGCGGACGGCGAGCTTGGCGCGCTCGGAGCGCGGGCTGCCGAAGATCCGGATGAAGGTCGGCCACAGCCGGTCCAGGGCCTGCTGGAGCTGCTCGCGGCCGTCGTCGGTGGCGGCGAGGTTGCGGCACACCCGGGCGCCGTGGGCGATGTGCACCTTCTCGTCGAGGATGATCGTGCGCACCGCGTCCGCCCAGGGCCGGTAGCTGCTCTGCGCGAACTCGGAGATCATCACCATCGCGGTCTCCTCCCCGATGTAGGAGAAGATCCCGCGCTCGGCCCAGGTGGTGCAGGTGTGGAACTCCTGGGCGCGGAACAGGTTCCGCTCGGCCAGGGTCTGCTTCTCCATGTAGGTGGTGTCCACGCCGACCTCCGCGAGGACCCGCTTGCCGATCTTGTAGTGGTCGTACTCCTCGGCGGCGCGCTCGGCGCAGACCTGCCGCTCCTCCGCGTCGGGGGCCAGCGGCAGGAAGACCTGCACGTAGTCGTCGCCGCCGGAGAGCTCGCCCTCGGTGTTGACCACCATGCCGCGGATCGCGATCTCCCGGTACTCCTCCGGCATCGCCAGGAACTCGTCGGGAGTGCGGACCACCACCGCCTCGTCGTCCAGAATGGAAATACCCATGGCACAACACCCCGTCTCTGAAGCAGGACTCTGAAGCAGGACATGGTCGGGCATGAACGGGTGGGGGCCTGTTTTCCACCGAGGCCCCTGACGACCACAAGGAAAAGACGCCGCCCCCCAGCGGCCGGCGGAGTTCCGCATCGGCTCCGCTGAACTTCCTCGGAGCGTAGGTGCTGCATTTTGGGCCGAACAAGGTCCCTATCGAATCGTGCCGAGCGGATTCGGCCACCGGGCGGCACCGGAGCGGCCTGTTCCGGCCGTCACGACACCGTCAGGACATGCGCAATTATCATTCCCGCAACGGATCTTGGCGGTTGACCACGGCAAACGAAGCTGGCCGGAAGCGGTCCTGGACCGCCCCGGGCGCACCACCGGTCCGACGGTTACGCTGAGCCCCATGACCACCGACTCGAACACGGCGGTCGCCACCGTCGACGTCCTCCTGGGCCCCGATCAGCTCAATGACCTGATCACCGGCCAGTTCTCCGACTACGCCGCCTGCCGGGTGACCGGGGTGGACGGCCGGACCCTCACCATGGCCGTGGACGGCGACCGGCTGCGCACCCGCCCGGGCGGCACGATCTCGGGCCCGGAGCAGGCCGGCCTGTGCGACCTGGCCGCGTTCCTCCTGATCAACTCCCGGCTCGGGCCCACCCTGATGGCGCTGACCAGTTCGCTGCAGATCAGCTTCCTCAACCGGCCGCGGCCCGGGGCGCTGCGCGTGCACGCCAGGACGGCCAAGTTCGGGCGCCGGCTGTGCGTGGTGCTGGCCGAACTGCTGGACGCCGACGACGTCCTGGTGGCCAGCGCCACGCTGACCTACGCGATCCCACCGGCCCGCCCCGAGACGGTCTGACGGCTCCCTCCCCTCCTCCCTCCGCACCACGGGTTCGTCGCACCACGGGTTCGTCCTGCCGCCGCGCCGGCCCCGGCGGCCGGACGAACCCGACATCACGAATACGGGGTGGGGTATATTGGCAGGGCGGCTCCGCCCCTGGGAGCCCGGAGAACGGAGAACGACCATGTGCCGACGAGTCGCCTGCCGCACCTGCGGGAAGCCGGGCTTCGCCGGGTGCGGGATGCACGTGGAGCAGGTCCTGGCCGGGATACCGAAGTCCGCCCGGTGCGACTGCGCCGAGCAGGGCCGTACGGGCAAGGGCTGGCTCGGCAGGCTGTTCGGCCGCCGCTGATCCCCAGCCCGTTCCCACCCCCCATCCACATCCCCCGCCCGTCCGTACGCCAACAACTGGCCAGCGTGGCGTGAAAGGTGACAGTAAGTCGGCCGAGTTCACGATCTTTCGGACAGGAGACGATCTCGGTATTGATCTACGGCCCGGTCACCTCTAGGTTGCGGTGCAATGTCACACTGAGCCGCCCTACGGCGTCCCCGGGGGGAATACCGTGCCGGACACCGCACTGGAAGCACCGCAACTCGCCTCGAACAAGCTGCCCCGGCCCTTCTACCGGCTGGCCGCGGGCGATGCCCTGAACACCTACGGCAGCCAGCTCGACCTCGTCGCGCTGAGTCTGTTCGCCTACGAGGCCTCCGGGAACGCGCTCGGCACGGCCGGGTACCTCGTCCTGCGGCTGTCCGGCGGCCTCGCCGGCGGGCTGGTCGCCGGACGGCTGGTGGCCCGGCTGGACCGCCGGCGGCTGATGACGGGCTGTGCCCTGGCCCAGGCGCTGGCGCTGGTCGTCGTCGCCCTCGTCCCGGCCTCGCTGCGCATCCCCGTCCTCTACCCGCTCGCCCTCGTCCTCGGCGGCGCCGCCGCGGTGGCCGCCGTCGCCCTGCGGACCAGCATCCCCGAGATGGTCGGCGCCGAGCGCCGCGCCCGCGCCAACAGCCTGATGGCGAGCTGCCGTTCCACCGCGATGGTGCTCGGCTTCGCCTCCGCGGGCGTGGTGGTGGCCTGGGCCGGGTTCCGGGCCGCGCTGCTCATCGACGCGGCCAGCTTCGTCCTGTTCGGGGCGCTGGTGGTCCGGCTGCCGCTGCCCACCAGGGCCGCGAAGGCGGAGGAGCCCGCGGCCCCGCCGGAGGAACCCGCGCCGACGGCCGGCAAGCGCCGCCCCCGGTGGCAGGCCCTGGTCGTCCTGCGGGCCGCCCCGGTGGTGGGCGCCATGGCGGGGATCCGCCTGCTGGACGCCTTCGGCTCCTCGGCCCACAACATCAGCCTGCCGGTCTTCGCCAACCAGTCGTCCCCCGACAACCCGGCCGCCCTGCTCGGCACCTTCTGGGCCACCTGGGCGATCGGCAACCTCGGCGCCCAGCAGCTGGTCTCCCGGTTCATGCTGCGCCGGGGCATCGAGCCCGGCGAGCGCGGCTTCGCACTGGGCACCTGTCTGATGTCCGCCTGCTTCATCCTGGTCTTCACCGACCTGCCCACCCCGCTCTTCCTGTTGGCCGCGATCGGCGCCGGCCTCGGCGACGGCTTCACCGAGATCTCCTACACCACCCGGATCCAGGCCCTCGCCGACGAGCGGCGCGGCGAGGCCTTCGGCATCCTCACCTCCGCCGAGAACGTCGGCATGGGTACCGGGATGCTGCTGAGCGGCTCACTGCTCGCCGTGCTCAGCCCGCTCACCGTGGTCGGCGTCTCGCACGCCGTCCCGATCGTGCTGGCGCTCGCCTTCCTGGTGATGGTCGCCCGCACCCGCCGCCACCGCCGCTGAGCACACGGCGCACCCGCGCACCGCACACCACCTCGACTCACCACCGCGCACCCGCGCACCCGCACACCACCTCGACCCACCACCGCGGACCCGCGCACCCGCACACCACCTCGACCCACCACCGCGGACCCGCACACCTCCGCACCCCCGGCGCCCCCGCGCCGTACGCGCCACCCACCTCCGCTCCCCCTCCCTCACCCGGGGCGGCCCACACCCGCGCCCCGGCACCGATCCGAAAGGTGCCGAACGTCATGAGCCCCACCGGTCCCGACCACGGCCGGCTACGCACCCTGGAAGCCCGGCTGCTGCTGCGCCCCGAGATCGCCGACTGCGCACTGCTGCCCACCGAGCACGCGAACGGCCGCCCCGGCCTGCTGGCCTACCTGGT
>NZ_JBHVET010000480.1:0-6804 GCF_042802135.1 Kitasatospora sp. NPDC057512 | reverse complement strand
CCGGCACCCCGTGCGGGGTGCCGGGCCCTCCGGGTGGGGTCAGAGCTTGCCCGCCGCCTCCGCGCGCAGGTCGCGGCGCAGCTCCTTGGGCAGCGAGAAGGTCAGGTGCTCCTCGGCGGTCTTGACCGTCTCGACCGTGTCGTAACCGCGCGCGGCCAGGAACTCCAGCACCCCGTCGACCAGGATCTCCGGCACCGAGGCGCCGCTGGTCAGGCCGACCGTGGTGACGCCCTCCAGCCACTCCTCGCGGATCTCCTCGGCGAAGTCCACCAGGTGGGCGGCCTTGGCGCCGTACTCCAGGCCGACCTCGACCAGGCGGACGGAGTTGGAGGAGTTCTTGGAGCCGACCACGATCAGCAGGTCGGTCTCCGGGGCCAGCTGCTTGACCGCGACCTGGCGGTTCTGGGTGGCGTAGCAGATGTCGTCGCTGGGCGGGCTGACCAGCCCCGGGAAGCGCTTCTTCAGTTCGCCGACGGTGGCCATGGTCTCGTCCACGGACAGGGTGGTCTGGGACAGCCAGACGACCTTGGACTCGTCCCGGACCCGCACGTTGGCGACGTCCTCGGCACCGTCCACCAGGTGGATCCGGTCCGGGGCCTCGCCCATGGTGCCGATGACCTCCTCGTGGCCCTCGTGGCCCACCAGCAGGATGTCGAAGCCCTCGTCGGCGAAGCGCACGGCCTCCTTGTGCACCTTGGTGACCAGCGGGCAGGTCGCGTCGATGGTGGCCAGCCGGCCGGCCCGCGCCTCGTCGTGGACGGACGGGGCGACGCCGTGCGCGGAGAAGACGACGATCGAGCCCTCCGGCACCTCCTCCGTCTCGTCGACGAAGATCGCGCCCTTCTTCTCCAGGGTCTGCACCACGTACTTGTTGTGGACGATCTGCTTGCGGACGTAGATGGGCGCCCCGTACTGCTCCAGGGCCTTCTCCACGGCGATCACGGCGCGGTCGACTCCCGCGCAGTAGCCCCGGGGGGCGGCGAGCAGGACACGGCGCTGCGCGGTCTTGGACATGGCTCCATCGTACGGGCGGCCGCGACCGGCGCCCGCCCGCCAGGCCCCCGGCGCGAAGCCGCGCCGACGGCGGACACATTCCGTGCAGACCCGGTCAATAGCGCTCAAAATATGGTGTCTATGAGCTCTGTGAGCGAGCAGGTGACGCCGAGCGGCCTGCGCCGCAGCCTGGGCGTCCGCGATCTGATGGTCTACGGACTGCTGTTCATCGCCCCGATGGCCCCGGTCGGCGTCTTCGGCGTGCTGGACGCCAAGAGCCACGGCGCCGTCGCCACGGTGTACCTGGCCGCGACGGTGGCGATGGGGTTCACCGCCTTCTCGTACGCCCAGATGGTGCGCGCGGTGCCGCAGACCGGCTCGGTGTTCGCCTACGCGCGGGCCGGGCTGGGCGAGGGGCCGGGCTTCATCGCCGGGTGGATGGCGATGCTCGACTACCTCCTGATCCCCGCGGTGGCCTACCTGTTCTCCGGGATCGCGCTGAACTCCCTGGTGCCGGACGTCTCGCGCTGGGTCTGGACGGCGCTCGCGGTGGTGGTGACCACCGCGCTCAACCTGGTCGGGGTGCGGACGGCGGCGGTGGTCGGCTTCGCGGTGCTCGCGATGGAGATCGCGGTGCTGGCGGTGTTCGTGGCCGCGGCCGTGGTGGCGCTGGCCCAGGGCGGGGCCCAGCGCGGCTGGGACACCCCGTTCACCGCCGTCGGGACCTTCTCGATGACCGCGGTGGTCTCCGCGGTGTCCGTCGCGGTGCTCTCCTACCTGGGCTTCGACGCGATCGCCACCTTCGTGGAGGAGGCGGTCGGCGCCTCGGCGGCGGTGGCCCGGGCGGTGCTCTGGTGCCTGGCGCTGGCCGGGGTGCTGTTCGTCGCCCAGACCTATCTGGCCGCACTGCTGGAGCCGCTGGGCCCGCAGCAGCTGGCCGCCGACCCGGCGGCACAGGGCTCGGCCTTCTACGACACCGTGGAGAGCGGCGTCGGGCACTGGCTGCACGTTCTGGTGGCGGCCAGCAAGGCGATCGGCGCGGCCTTCGCGGCCCTGGCCGGGCAGGCCGCGGCCGGGCGGCTGGTCTTCGCGATGGGCCGGGAGGGCCGGCTGCCGCGGCTGCTCGGCTCGGTCGACCCGGGCAGCGCGGTCCCGCGCCGGGCGCTGCTGGCGGCCGCGGTGATCACGATGGCGGCGGCGGTCTGGGCGGCCGACCGGGACGACGGGCTGGACCAGCTCACCTCGGTGGTCAACGTGGGCGCGCTGACCGCCTTCGCGCTGCTGCACGCCTCGGTGATCGGCTGGTACGCGGTGCGGCACGGCTCGCGGCGGTGGTTCCGGCACGTGGTCGTCCCGGCGCTGGGGATCGCGGTGATCGGGGCGGTGGTGTACGAGGCCTCGACCACCGCGCAGATCGTCGGGCTGGTCTGGCTGGCGGTCGGCCTGGTGGTGCTCGCCGTCCAGGGCGCCGCCCGCGGCGGGGCCGACGGGCGGCGGCAGCCCCGGCTTCCCCGGTGACCGCCGTCGGGCCGCGCGGGGCCGGGGGCGGTCCCGGCCGTGTCGGGCCGCTGCGACGCGGTCTCGGCCGTGTCGGCCCGCGCCGCTAGCCTCGTACGCATGGCCAACACCAGCTCCCCCGAAGCGCCGCTCCCGGTCGGCAAGGTCTCCGCGCTGATCGGCGGCTGGATCGACCGGCTCGGCGCGGTCTGGGTGGAGGGGCAGATCACCCAGCTCAGCCGGCGCCCCGGCGCGGGCGTGGTGTTCCTGACCCTGCGCGACCCGCAGGCCGACGTGTCGCTCACGGTGACCTGCTTCCGCTCGGTGTTCGACCAGGTCGCGGAGGTGGTGCAAGAGGGCGCGCGGGTCGTCGTGCACGCCAAGCCGGAGTGGTACGCGGCGCGCGGGCAGCTGTCGCTGCGCGCCTCGGAGATCCGCCCGGTGGGCCTCGGCGAGCTGCTGGCCCGGCTGGAGCAGCTGAAGCGGCGGCTCGCCGGGGAGGGCCTGTTCGCGGCCGAGCGCAAGCGGCCGCTGCCGTTCCTGCCGCAGTGCGTCGGGCTGGTCACCGGGCGCGGCTCGGCGGCCGAGCGGGACGTGCTGGAGAACGCCCGGCGGCGCTGGCCGGCCGTCCGCTTCGAGGTGCGCAACGTCCCGGTGCAGGGGGTCAGCGCGGTGGAGCGGGTGAGCGCGGCCGTGCGGGAGCTGGACGAGCACCCCGAGGTGGACGTGATCATCGTGGCCCGGGGCGGCGGCAGCGTGGAGGACCTGCTGCCGTTCTCGGACGAGGGGCTGGTGCGGCTGGTCGCGGCCGCCCGTACGCCGGTGGTGAGCGCGATCGGGCACGAGCCGGACCAGCCGCTGCTGGACTTCGTGGCCGACCTGCGCGCCTCCACCCCGACCGATGCGGCCAAACGGGTGGTTCCGGACGTCGGCGAGGAGCTGGCCAAGGTCCGTCAGCTGCGCGACCGCGCCCGCCGGCACGTGCTGTCCCGGGTGGACCGCGAGCAGCACGGGCTGGACGGGGTGCGCAGCCGCCCGGCGCTGGCCGCCCCGCACCGGATGCTGGACGGGCGCGGGCAGGAGGTGGACGGCCTGCTGGAGCGGGCCCGGCGCACCCTGCGGCACCGGCTGGACCACGCCCAGAGCGACCTCGGCCACACCCTGGCCCGGGTGGTGGCGCTCTCCCCGGCGGCCACGCTGGAGCGCGGCTACGCGGTGCTGCAGCGGGCGGACGGCACGGTGGTGACGGACCCGGCGCAGGTCGCGCCCGGCGAGGGGCTGCACGCCCGGGTGGCGGGCGGCGGCTTCGACGTCACGGCGGCCGGCGGAGGCTGACGCTGTCACCCGCACCCCCTACGCTGGCACGCATGGCAGAGCAGCAGGAGCAGCAGGACGCGGCGGCGCCGAACCCGGACGACGCGCTGGGCTACGAGCACGCCCGGGACGCGCTGCTGGACGTCGTCCGGCAGCTGGAGAACGGCGGGACGTCGCTGGAGGAGTCGCTGGCCCTGTGGGAGCGCGGCGAGCAGCTGGCGAAGGTGTGCCAGCGCTGGCTGGACGGTGCCCGGGCCCGGCTGGACGCCGCCCTGGCCGCCGAGGAGGGCGCGGCCCCGGGCGGGGAGTGAGGCAGGTCACATTCGCTTGGGGAATCGTTGAAACTTCACCTATGTTGGATGAAGTGACCGGCTGCGGCCGATCATACCGACGAACCCCCTTTCGCATGAGGTGCAGAAGCATGACCACCGACGCCCTGGTACTCGACGCCGCCGCCCAGGACCTGCTGTTCCGCGAGGCCCGCACCGCGAACACCTTCACCGACGAGCCGGTCACCGAGGAGCAGGTCCAGGCCATCTACGACCTGGTCAAGTACGGCCCGACCGCCTTCAACCAGCAGCCGCTGCGCGTCGTCCTGGTCCGCTCGGCCGAGGGCCGCGAGCGCCTCGTCCAGCACCTCGCGGACGGCAACAAGGCCAAGACCGCCGCCGCCCCGCTGGTCGCCGTCCTCGCCGCGGACAACGAGTTCCACGAGGAGCTGCCGACCCAGTTCCCGCACTTCCCGCAGGCCAAGGACGTCTTCTTCTCGGAGCGCAGCGTCCGTGAGCAGTCCGCCAAGCTGAACGGCGCCCTGCAGGCCGCGTACTTCATCATCGGCGTGCGCGCCGCCGGCCTGGCCGCCGGCCCGATGACCGGCTACGACGCCGAGGGCATCAACAAGGAGTTCTTCGGCGACGGCGAGCACTCGGTGCTGGCCGTGGTCAACATCGGCAAGCCGGGCGACGACGCCTGGTTCCCGCGTTCGCCGCGCCTGGCCTACGACGAGGTCGTCACCACCGTCTGATCCGCCCCGCGCGCAAGGGCCCCGCACCGGTTCGTCCGGTGCGGGGCCCTTCGGCGTGTGTCGGGAAGGTCGGAGCGAGGGCGGGGCTACTTGAGCGCCTGCGCCAGCTCGGTGAGCTCCTCGTAGGAGGCGGTGCCGGTGAGCAGGGTGGTCCCGGGGCCGGTCTGCACGGTCAGCGCGCGGGCCTTCTCGCCCTGCACCCGGTCCCAGGCGCGGCCGGCCACCTCGGCGGTGCCGTCCGGCTTGGCGCCCGTCACGTAGGCGGCCAGCAGGGAGTCGCGCGGCACGTCGCTCTGCTCGACCGCCGCGTACTGGCCGGAGGGGGTCACGAAGCCCAGGTGCCAGGCGTTGCCCCGGCCGTTGTTCTGGTCGGCCGGCTTGTAGCTGACCGAGGTGGCCCGCCACTTGTCGGACAGCCCCTCCGGGGAGAGCACCGGGTACGGCGCCGCGCGCCTGGCGGTGGAGGTCTCCACCTTGTACGCGACCTCGTGCACCGGGTCGCCGTTGGCGTCGTGCGGGAGGAACAGGTACCCGATCCAGACGACGAAACCGACCGCCAGCATCGACAGGACCATGTCCCGTACGGTCTGCCGGCCCCTCATGCCCTTGCTGTCTGCTGCCACCCCCACATGGTGACTCATCCACATCCCGGGGCGGCCACCAGGGGTGTTCACGTCCGGGTGAAACGGGATGAACAGGCGTTTTCCGCCACAGAGCAGCGACCCGCGCCACAGACAGTCATCTCGTGGGCAGATACGATCGCAATACCCTCACCACGGCGTTCGACCTGGCAGTAGTCGGGCGCTCACTGGTCGTCGCGTACAGAGAGGTAACGACGATGTCCACGCAGTACCCGCACCAGCTTCCCAGTGCCCTGGAGGTCGCGCCCGAGGCTCCGGACCGGAACCTCGCGCTCGAACTCGTCCGGGTCACCGAGGCGGCCGCGATGGCCGCCGGCCGGTGGGTCGGCCGGGGTGACAAGAACGGCGCGGACGGCGCCGCCGTCAAGGCGATGCGCACCCTCGTCTCGACCGTCTCGATGAACGGCGTCGTCGTCATCGGCGAGGGCGAGAAGGACGAAGCCCCGATGCTCTACAACGGCGAGCGGGTCGGCGACGGCACCGGCGCCGAGTGCGACGTCGCGGTCGACCCGGTGGACGGCACCACGCTGACCGCCAAGGGCATGAACAACGCGGTGGCCGTGCTGGCCGTCGCCGACCGCGGCACCATGTTCGACCCCAGCGCCGTGTTCTACATGGACAAGCTGGTGGCCGGGCCGGAGGCGGCCGAGTTCGTCGACATCACCGCCCCGGCGGCGGTCAACATCCGCCGGGTCGCCAAGGCCAAGGGCAGCGCCGTCGAGGACGTCACCGTCGTGGTGCTCGACCGCCCGCGCCACGACGGCCTGGTCCGGGAGATCCGCGAGGCGGGCGCCCGGATCAAGTTCATCTCGGACGGCGACGTGGCCGGCGCCATCATGGCCGCCCGCGAGGGCACCGGCGTCGACCTGCTGATGGGCGTCGGCGGCACCCCGGAGGGCATCATCGCGGCCTGCGCGATGAAGTGCATGGGCGGCGTGATCCAGGGCCGGCTGTGGCCCAAGGACGACGCCGAGCGGCAGAAGGCCCTGGACGCCGGCCACGACCTGGACCGGGTGCTCACCACGGACGACCTGGTCAGCGGCGAGAACGTGTTCTTCGTCGCCACCGGCATCACCGACGGCGAGCTGCTGCGCGGCGTGCACTACCGCTCGGAGACCGCCACCACCAGCTCGCTGGTGATGCGCTCCAAGAGCGGCACCATCCGCGAGATCCACTCCACCCACAAGCTCTCGAAGCTGCGGGCGTACAGCGCGATCGACTTCGACCGCGCCAACTGAGCCCGGGCGGGTCGTGGCCCGGCCGACCGGGCTACGGCCTCCCGAGCCCCACGGCAACGCGCTTCGCGGCCCCGGCGGAATCCCCCTCCGCCGGGGC
>NZ_JBHVET010000479.1:0-6808 GCF_042802135.1 Kitasatospora sp. NPDC057512 | reverse complement strand
TCCACCCCACGCCGGGCGAGGTGTTCAGGAGTGGGCGCGTTCGATCGCTTCGAAGATTTCCGCATCGGTCTCCTGCTGCCACGACGGCAGATCGACCCAGTCGGCGACATAGCCCGGCTTCGGATTCTCGATGTGCTTGTGGATCTGAGCGATCCAACACGTCGCGACGAACCGGCCCTTCTGCTCCCGGGTGAGCTTGGACGTGTTCCCGCCGCTCACACCGATGAAGTCCCGGACCTGGCCGAACACGGCAGCGGCACACTCCCGCTCCCACTCGGGGGTCTCCTCCCACGGGGCGACATAGCCGGCCTTCGGCTCGCCCGGGTAGTGCTTCGAGACACCCGCGATCCACGCCTCGCGGAAGATCCGCCCATCAGTCGACATGCGTAACTCCTTTGTCAGATGGCACTGTCAAGCGCCGAAAAGCGGTCGAAGACGAGTGTCGGCGGCGTCACGTCAGGTAGACCTTCTGCCACTCCAGGGACGTCATGGTCAGCGCGGCTTCGGCGAGGGCGCGGGCCGATTCGGTCTTGAGGCTGCCGAGGCTGCTGTCGATCCACGGCTGGACGTTCTGGTAGCCCTGCTCCCGGTACTCCACGGCCTGGATCAGGCACTCCAGCTTGTCCGCATCGTGGGCGACGGTGACTTCCAGGTTCTCGGCGTTCTCGTACTCCTCCACGAGAGCCTGGAGTCCGGCAACGACGGCCGGGTGTGCGGCGCTGACCTGGTCGGCGGTCACGCGTTCGTTCGACGCGGCGGCGAGGTAGCGCCGACTGATGTGCGGGATATCGCTGACCCGGGTCTCCTGGGTGTCGTGGAAGAGACACAGCAGGGCGACCTTGGCCGGGTCGGCGCCCTCCATCATCGCGAGCACCGCGCCGATGACGCCCGTCCGGAACGAGTGCTCGGCGACCGACTCGGGGTCCTTGACTCCGGCGATCCACCAGCCCTGGCGCTTCGCCCGCTTGAGCATGCCCGCCTCGAACAGGTAGCTCGCGGTGCCCCTCGCCTGCTTGTCGTCCGTCATGGCTGTCCTTCGCTGCCGGATCGGTTGCTGCTGTAGCCGCCTACCCACAGACCGTAGTGCACAGACTCCGACTCTCGACGGGCCACCATGAAAGACCATCACCATCAAGCAGCATGCCGACGCATACGGCCAGGCCGCGTGGCGAGCGGGGGCTCGCCGTGCCGGCGCGGTGAGGCGCGCTACGCCTCCGGCGGCACGCTGTAGCGGCTCAAGACGTCATCCGCCGTGGACTTCTCCAGCAGGCGCAGCTCCCAAGGGCCGGTGTTGACGTCGAACTCCTTGCCGAAGCCGACCCACTTGCCGGCCATGCGGCGCCCGGTCGGATCGACCAGCAGCTGAATGGCGCCGTGGTACCTGGCCCCCTGGTAGTAGCCGTCCTGTGCGGTCTGTTCCACCCACGAGCCCGTCACAACGTTCCGGTCGACGGTGAGGTCGAACGACAGTGGCGAGTCGGGATTGGACGACGCGCCGGGGAGCGACTGGCCGGTGATCCGGTTCCCACTCTGGGACAGGACGACGTGGTGCAGGCCGGTGAACGTGTTCTCCCGGCTGCTGCTGAAGAACTCGTAGTGGCTGACCCAGACCCCCGATAGGTCGTCACCCGTGGGAGCGGGTGCGGCCTGCACGGGCACGCCCGGTTCATCGCTGGTCATGTCATGGCCTCCCGTACCGTTCGCGGCGCCTGCGGGGCGGACGCCGGTGAGGACGTCCGCAACTGGTCGTCCAGAGCGCCGATCCGCCCGGTCCTCGCCGTGACCGTCCGGACCTCAGTCATGCCGATCCGCAGGTGCGGGCCGGTCCGCAGCCCTTCGAAGCGGCCCACCGCGTCGGGCCGGCCCGGAATGGTGAGGGCTACCGAGTTGAGGCCTGCCGCGAGTACTCCGCTCGGGGACGGGTCCATGTCGAGGCTCCCCACGTCAATCAGTCCTGACACCGTATCCGTCGACTGGTCGGCGGAGGTAGGTATCTCGTGGAACCGGGCCGCGCACCAGCCGACCAACGTCAACGTTGTTTGACCGAATGATCTGTGACCAGGCGAGTTCGGGGGTACGGTCCCGCATACAGGGTTCAAGGCATTCACGAGATGGGGCCAACGTGGCACCTCCGGACGGAATCAGCACCGGCCAGCGCATCGCCGCCTACGAAGATGTGAGAGGCCTGAGTCATCGGCAACTCGCTGATCGTGCTCACGTCTCGTACAGCCTGCTCACGAAGGTGGTGGCCGGGCACAAACCGGCGACGCCGGAGTTCGTGGCAGCGGTGGCCAGGGCCTTGGGAGTCGAGCCTGGCGACCTCCAACCGCCCGCGTACGGTGACGGGGTGGCAGATGACCCGTTGGTCCCACTGATGGGGCCGATCCGTACGGTGCTCGATCTGTACGACCTGCCGCCTCAGGAGGCTGTTCGACCTCGCGCCCTGCCCGCGCTTCGGGCAGCGGTACGGCAGGTGAACACGCTGGCCCAGGCCGCGAAGTACAAGCCGATGGTGGCGATGCTGCCGGGCTTGCTGGTCGAGTTGCACACGGCCGCGCACGAGTTCACCGGTGATCAGCAGCGGCAGGCGTGGGGCCTGCTGGCGGAGGCCTACCGGTGCGGGCACTCGGTCGGGATCGCCATCGGATTGAGCGACCTGTCCGCGACCGCGCTGGCCCGGATGGACTGGGCCGCAGAGCGGGCCGGCGACCAGGCGCCCGCGTTGCGGGCCGCCCGCGAGTACCTGCGGGTCACCGCCTATCTGCGCATCGGCGACCTGGCGGCCTGCCGACGCCTCCAGGAATCCGGCCGCGGCCACCTGGAGGGGACCGACGCCAGGACTCCGAGCGCACTGGTCACCACCGGGCAACTGCACCTCGGCTCGGCCGTGGTCGCCGCCCGCGCCCGACAGAAGGACCTGATGCAGCACCACCTGGACGAGGCTGAAAAAGTAGCCACCCGGACCGGCGAGCGGCCGGACCTGTCGCTGCACTTCGGGCCCACCAACGTGCAGGTGCACCGGGTGATGACTCTGGTGGAGGCCGGCGAGCACGACCGGGCGGTGGCCGCCGCGAAGGGGCTGCGGTTCCCCGCCGGATGGGCGCCGACCAGGATCGGGCATCACCACATCGACCTGGCCCGCGCGTACCGATGGATGGCCAGGCCGGAGGCCGCACTCGACCAGCTCGACGCCGCGTACGCGGTCGCACCCGACCAGGTGTCCCGGCACCCGCTCGCCCGCGAGACGGTGACCGCACTGTCACGCTCCGCTAGCCGCCGGAGTCTGCGACTGTCAACCTGGATCACCCGAACGGGAATCTGACGATCTTTCACTTCTGGTGAAATTCAGGGCCTTCCATCGGCGGCATCGTGGTGTCCAGCCCCCCGAGAAGCGAAGCCTCGGGGTGTGAGCCCGGTCAGGTCCGGGCTCACACCACACCTCTGCCGCATCCCTTGGAGCCCGCGATGGCCGCCGCACCCCGCCCTTCGTGCCCCGCCCAGACACCGGCGCCCGGGCCGCGCAGATCCGCCGAGGACCGCTTGCGGCGGAACGCCCTGGCCACCGCAGCGGCCGGCTGGGCAGAGTTCACCCCGACCGCCGACCCCCGGGCCCGCCGGGCCTCGTGAGTTCGGGGACGGCTCTTGCAGACGCCCCGCCCCGGTCCTGTGATCAAACCCCGATCGTCGGCAGGCCCGGCGTACATCGCACGTCCTTCGCTTGCTCCCGCCCCGCCGCTTCGAGGTACCCCCATGCTCACGCCCCGCCGCCCCCGCATGTTCGTCGCCCGGCTCTCCTCCCGGGCCGAATCCACGCCCCTGGCCCGGTACTTGCTCCGGGCTTACCTTTCCGGCCTGCCCTCCGGGGACCGGTACCGCGACACCGCCGAACTGCTCCTCGGCGAACTGTTCGCCAACGCCGTCCAGCACTCCGACGGGCCCGACGACTGCCACATCGAAGTCCGCTTCGCCCTCACCGGCTCCCGGTTGCGACTGGAGGTACACGACGCCGGTAGCAGCCGGCCGTCGGTCCGTACCGCCGCGCCTGACGACGAGCACGGGCGCGGGCTCTACCTCGTCAACGAGCTGGCCGAGCGCTGGGGCTGCGCCTCCCGCCCGTACGGCATCGGCACGTTCGTCTGGGCCCTCGTCGCCCCCTCCACTGTGACCCCCAGGGCACTGTCGAGACCAGTCGGCGCGGGCAGCGGATCCCGCCGCCGCCCTTCTCGTTCCTTCCGGTACGAGCGGGCCTGCGGCCGCTGGACCCGCGATTCCTGGAGACCACCCCCGACCTCGCGGCGGCGCTGGCGGTCTCGGCCGACGACGGCCGCGACGTCTTCGAGTACATCCCTTGCGAATGGAAGGCAGTTCGAGAATGGGCGAGTTCCTTGCCGAGGCCCGCGAAGCGCTGAGGGCAGCGGAGGCCTTCTGTGGGCCGGTGAAGCTGAAGGAGGTCAGCAACCGCCGGGGCTCGGCGGTGTGGAAGGCCAGCGGTTCGCGGGGTGTGGTGAGCATCAAGCTCGGCACCGGCGAGGCCGCCGAGGTCACCGCTCGCGAAGCCTCCGTCCTGGACCAACTCCCCGGCTACACCGTGACCGTCGGCCGCTTCGCCGACGGCGTCTGGTACGTCACCCCGTGGCTGGCCGGACCGTCCACGTGGCAGGTCTTCCGGCCCCTGCGCAAGGGCGAGGGCGGGAAGGACGAGGCCCTCGCCGCCGCCGTCGGACTGTGTCGCGCCGTCGCGGACTTCCACGCAGACGGGTGGGTGCACGGGGACCTCCAGCCCGCGCACGGCATCCACGGCGAGGACGGGACGGTGCGCCTGCTCGACTTCGCCTGGTCCCGCAGGCTCGACAGCACCCCGTGGCCGACGTTCGACGGCACGATGATCCACCTCACCGCGCCCGAACTGGCCGCCCGGATCATCAACGGCCCTCAGCCCGTCGCCACGACACAGACCGCAGACGTCTACGCCCTCGCCGGCACCCTGTGGACCAGCGTCACCGGCACGTGGCCGCTGGACTACGACACCGTCGGCCTCGACAAGGGCACGCCCGTGAAGGCGATCCGCAAGGCCATCGCCCACCGAGCCGTCCCGTTGTCCACCGCGATGCCCTGGCCCGCCTTCCAGGCCCGGCTGCGCTACGTCCTACTGGCCGCCCCCGACGAGCGGCCCACCGCCGCCGAACTGGCGAAGCTCATCGAAGCGGAGGGCGGATGATCGAGCTGCGGGAGCTGGGCCCCGGCGACGAGGAAGCCCTACTCCGGATCTACAGCGCGGAGTCGACCAGGCACCTGGGCCGGGCACCCATGGACGCCGACGAAGCCCGCTACCGCCTGCGCGACATCATGGCGGCAGCGGCACAGTCACCGCGCACGCTGTACGTGCTCGGCCTCGCCGTGGACGGTCACCTCCTCGGCGTCGTCAAACTCCACCACGATCGCCCCGTCGCCGCCGTCAGCTACATCCTGCGCGCGGACACCTGGGGCCGTGGCTACGCCACCAAAGGGGTCCGCGGGCTCCTCGCCCTCGCCTTTGGTCACCTCGGCCTGCCGGAGGTCCGCGCCAAGCACCGCACCGACAATCCCGCCTCCGGCCGCGTCCTCCGCAAGACCGGGTTCATCCCGACCGGCGAGCGCGCCGGCTTCAAGACCTACGCCCTCAGATCGACCGACCTGGGACACGAGCGGCAGAGACATCCGCCCGGTGGCGAACCTGCTACTGCCATAGGCAATCGACTGTCTACCGCTGGCAGATCGCCAACGCTGGTGTGAACGACCCCCTCTCCTTTTGCTTCCAAGGTGCTCCCTCATGCCCACTTCCCGTCGGCCCCGGGCTTTCGTCGCCCGGCTCTCCTCCCGGGCCGAATCCACCCCCCTGGCACGGTACTTGCTCCGGGCCTACCTCTCCGGACTGCCCTCCGGTGACCGCTATCGCGATACCGCCGAGCTGTTGCTGGGCGAGCTCTTCGCCAACGCCGTCCAGCACTCCGACGGGCCCGACGACTGCCACATCGAAGTCCGCTTCGCCCTCACCGGCTCCCGGCTGCGGCTGGAGGTACACGACGCCGGTAGCAGCCGCCCGTCGGTCCGTACCGCCGCGCCTGACGACGAGCACGGGCGCGGCCTCTACCTCGTCAACGAGCTGGCCGAGCGCTGGGGCTGCGCCTCCCGCCCGTACGGCATCGGCACGTTCGTCTGGGCCCTCGTCGCCCCCTCCACTGTCTGAAGGACCATCTCCATGCACCTCGCGACCCTCGCCCAGCACACCCTCTCCCGTGGCGCCACCCCCGCCGCCGCCTATGCCCTCATCGCCCGCCTCGGCCACCCGCCCCTGCCCGTCGCCCGAGCCGTCTGCCTCGCCCTCGACATCCCCCTCGCCGAAACCACCCGCCGCCTGGCCGAGTGCTACGACGCCCTCCTCGCCGACCACCACGCCGCCAGCGAGACCGACACCGGCGAACTCCTCGAAGCCCTCGGCGTCTTCGACATCCCCAAGTCCCTCACCGACACCGAACTCGCCGTCGTCGAGCACCTCCTCACCGCGATCAACGCCCACGGCAGCCTCCGCCCCGGCCACCGGCACGGGTTGCAGCGCTGGTTCACCACCGGCAACCTCACCACCGCCTACCTCTCCCTCACCGCCACCCATCCCCTCACCGGAAACCCCGCCCGCTACTGGGAGACCCTCACCACCGCCGGCGAACTCCTCGCCACCACCCTCCCCTCCGACCGCCGCATCACCTACGCCCTCACCCACTGCCGCACCCGCGCAACCCACCCGTAAGCACCGGAAGTCGGCCTGGCCGAC
>NZ_JBHVET010000478.1:0-6829 GCF_042802135.1 Kitasatospora sp. NPDC057512 | reverse complement strand
GTCCCCGCCCGCCGGCGGGGACACCGGCCCCGCTACCCGCCGGCCACGACCTCCCGGAGGGCCGCCAGCCAGTCGTCGGCCATCCACCGGGCGGTGGCCTCGTCGAACAGCCGGGTGTCGTACTTCAGGAAGGTCTTGTAGCCGTCCTCGTCCCGGTAGACCTCCAGGGCGAGGGGATACTCCCCCGGGTAGGGCAGGTCCTCGAAGGCCCGGAGGTCCAGGTCGCCGGGACCGGTGGGCGCCCCGTTGGTCAGCAGCTCCGCGCCGTCGAAGTTCTGGAACAGGAAGTTGGTCCGCACCAGCGGTCCCTCCCCGTCGCCCCGGGCCCGGACGATCTCGGCCAGCGGGTAGGCGCCGTGCTCGATCCCGGCCAGCACCCGGCGGTGGAGGGAGCGGAGCAGCCCGGCGACGTCCTCCGTGGCGGTGGACCGGATCGGCAGGCAGTTCGCGAACTGGCCGACGACGTCCTGGAACCGCTCCTCGTAGCGGGCGGCCGTGGTGACCCCCGCGATCAGGTCGTCCTGGCCGGTCACCCGGTGGAGGAACCGGGTGTAGCCGGCGAGCAGCACGGTCGAGGCGCTGACCCGGTGGCTCCTGGCCGTCCCGGCGACCGCGTCGGCCAGCTCCCGCGGCAGCCGGGTCACCACCACGTCCGCGCGCGGCAGCCGCCCCGGGACCGGCGGACGGTCGTACGGCAGGTCCAACCGCCCGTCCGCCCCGGCCAGTTCGGTCAGCCAGTGGTCCCGGTGCCGCTGTCCGCGCGGGCCGGCCAGCAGCTCCTCCTCCCAGGCGGTGTAGTCCCCGAACTCGGCGCTCCGCAGCCGTCCCCGGCCCCGGTAGGCGTCCTTGAGCGTGCGCACCAGCAGGGCCGTCGAGGTCCCGTCCAGCAGGATGTGGTGCGCGGTGACCAGCAGGAGCCGACGGCCGTCGGGCAGGGCGGCCAGGTGCGCCCGGACCAGCGGACCGGTGGCCAGGTCGAAGGGGGCGCCGACCAGTTCGCGCAGCGCGGCCAGCCGGCCGTCCCGCGTGGTGGGCGTGAGGTCGACCCGTTCGAAGGACGGGCCCCGGGCCGGATCGACGTCCAGGTACGGGACGCCGTCCCGCTCGGCGACCACCGCGCCCAGCAGCGGGTGGATCCGGGCCTGCTCCCGGACCGCGCGTTCCAGCGCGGCCTCGTCCGGGTCGCCGTGGACCTCGAACAGGATCGGGAGGTGGTAGGCGACGGAGTCCGGGCAGCGCAACTGGTCCCGGTACATGGTCAGTTGGCCGCGGGACAGCACCCAGCGCCGGCCGGGTCCACCGGTGGTGCCGGTGGAGTCGGTGGTGCCGGTGGTGCCGGTGGAGTCGGGGGCGCCGGCCAGGCGGGCGCAGAGGGCGTCGACGCTCTCGGCCTCGAACAGCAGGGTGGGGGAGACGCCCTCCCCGAAGTCCTCGCGCAGGGCGTTGGTGAGCTGGAGGACCAGGATCGAGTCCAGGCCGTAGTCGGTGAGCGGGGCGGAGGAGTCGATCCGCTCGGCCGGGATGCCGAGCACGGTCGCCGCCTTGGCCAGGACCAGCGCGGCCGGATCGGTCTGCGGCCGGGCGGGCAGGGTCTCCACCGGCCGGGCGGGCCGGGCGTCGGCGGACCGGCTGTCGACGGGCCGGCTCTCGACAGGTCGGCTGTCGACGGGCCGGGCGGGCCGGGGGTCGACGGCGGGCGCCTGCGGCGGTGCAGGCGGGGTGTCCGGGGCGCCGGCCGGCCGGGCCGCCGGGCGCCGGTCGGGGGCCGCGGACGTCCCCCGTCCGCCTCCCGCCGGTGCCGCCGGCACCCGCTGCCGGGCCACCCCGTCGCTCTCCGCCGCGATCACCTGCTGCCCCAGCGGGAGCGCCCGGGACACCGGGAACACGACGGTGCGGAAGCCCTCACCGGCCAGCACGTCCCGCCAGTTCCCGGGCGACAGCGCCGGGGAGCCGGGGATCCGCAGCGACCGGTCGTCGAACAGCCACCAGCCCTCCAGCAGGCCGAAGGTCACATGGCTGAACAGGTCGAACGCCGAGAGCTCGTTCAGCAGCAGCCAACCGCCGGGCCGCAGCGCGGCCTTGGCGTTGCGCAGGGTGTTGCGGGTGTCCTTGGTCGCGTGCAGCACGTTCGCGGCGATGACCAGGTCGAAGGCGCCCTCGGCGACCTCCTGCCCGGCCAGCGGCCGTTCGATGTCGAGCAGCCGGCAGTCCAGGTACGGGACCTCAGGCCCGTACGAGGCCCGGGCGTGGTTCAGGAAGGCCTTGGAGACGTCCGTGTAGACGTAGCCCTCGATGCTGTCCCGGTACGGCTGGAGGGCCGCGAACATCCCCACGCTGGTGCCGCCGGTGCCCGCGCCGACCTCCAGGATCCGCAGCCGGGCGCCCGGGTCCCGGCGCAGCCGCTCGGCGACCAGGCCGGCGGCGGTCCCGGCCATGGCGCGGTTGAACAGGTCGGCGGCGCGGTTGTCGCGGTAGCAGCCCTCCACCAGCTCCATGGAGCCGCGCGGGAACATCACGTCGGTGGGCCGGACGCGGCCGGTCAGGATCCCGGGCAGGGCCCCGAGCATGGCCGCGGCCAGGCGCAGCTCCGCCGCCCGGTCGGGGTCCGCGGACCACCGGGCGCACTGCCGCTCCCACCGGGCCAGCACCAGGTTCGCGGGCTCCGCCGGCACCAGGAGCCGCTGCGCGTGCTCCCACCACTGCGCGTACTGCGGCAGGACCGCCGCGCGGTCGACGTCGGCCAGCTGGGCGGCGAGGACCTTGGCGAGCCACGGGTCCCGCTCGGCCCGCCGCCACCGGACGACCTCGTCCAGGGCGGCGTCCGTCTCGTCGGCGCCGGCCGGCAGCGCGCCGGGGCGCGGCAGGACGGCCGGGCCGTGCGCGGAGACCCGGGTGGCGCGGTCGAAGTTGGGCAGGGTGTTGCGCCGGTCGGTGCGGACGTAGGCGAGCTGCCGCTGCGGGCCGCCGAGCAGGGCGGCCAGGGCGGCGAGGCCCTCCGGCGGTTCGATGGACACCAGTCCGACCCGGGTCATCCGCTCCCGGTAGAACTCGGAGGTGACGCTCCCGAGTCCGCCCCACCAGCCCCAGTTCATGACCCGCACCGGGGTGTCCCAGTGCTGCCCGAGGGCGTGCGCGTAGGCGTCGCTGAAGGTGCATCCGGCCGCGTAGTTGCCCTGGCCCGCGGCGGTCGTGAAGGACTGCATGGAGGACAGCAGGACCGCGAAGTCGAGCGGTTCGCCGTCGAAGGCCTCGGCCATGGCGGTCGTCGCGTCGACCTTGGCGGCCAGCGCGGCGCGCAGGTCGGCCTCGTCCATCCGCGCGACGGTGCCGTCCCGCAGCACCAGCGCGGCCTGGACGACGCCGTGCACCCGGGGGTGGCGGCGCCTGACCTCCGCCAGGGCCCGGCGCAGCGCGGCCGGGTCGCCGGCGTCGGCCTGGAGGTAGCGGACGTGCTCCGGTCCTCCGGCGGAGCGGATCCGGTCCGCCACGGTGGCGTCGTGCGCCCGGCGGCCGATCCAGGTGACGTGGGCGCCGTGGTTCCGGACGACGTGCCGGGTCCAGGCGGAGCCCAGCCCGCCGGCCCCGCCGATGACGACGTACACGCCACCGTCCCGGTACACCGGCCGCTCCGGGGCCTCGCACGGGGCCCAGCGGCGGGCCAGCCACTGACCGGTCCGCCGGACCCAGGAGTCGTCGGGCGACTGGGCGGGCAGGGCAGTGAGGTCGGCGGGCCAGCCGGAGCCGTCCAGGTCGACGCGGCGGACGGTCCAGTTGCCGTACTCCCGGCCCAGCGAGCCGAACAGGCCGTGCAGCCCGGCGTGCGCGGGCTGGACCTCGTCGTCCGCGTGGGTGGCGAGCGCACGGGTCGTCACCAGGGTGATCCCGAGCGGCCTGGCGTCGTAGCCCGCCGCGATCAGCGCCTTCACCAGGCGGAACGCGGCGACCACCCCGTCCTCTTGGGCGGCGGTGTACCCGGCGGCGTCGGTGGGCGCGAGGTCGGCCTCGGGGGCGGCCCACACCAGGTGGTCGACCGGTCCGAGTCCGCGCAGCGCGGCGGTCGCCTCCTCGACGCTCGCTGAGGCCGGCAGCGGCCAGGCGAGCGCGCCGTCGAGCGGGGTCGGGCCGCCGACGACCAGGACGCGGTCGGCGCCGGAGGGCACCGGGGGGCCGTCCGCGGGGATCGGGTCCCAGACCGGGGCGTAGAGGGCCGGTTCGACGGCGGTCTCGACGGCGGCCTCGACGGCGGGTTCGTCGGCGACTTCGGGCCGGTCCGCGGGGGCCGCTCCGGTACGGGCTTCGGGCAGGGCTTCCGGTCGGGCGTCCGGGCCCGGTTCGGTACGGCTCCCGGTCCGGCGGGAGCTGTAGCCGACCAGCCGTACCCGGACCTCGCCGTCCTCGTCCACCAGGTCGATGTCGAGCCGGCCGAGCGGCCCGGCCGCGAGGCCCCGCACCACGGCCGTCATGGTCGGGGTGCAGGGGGCGAACAGGTCGAGCCGCTCCAGCGCGAACGGCACGGCGGTGTCCCGCAGTTCGGTCAGGTGCGCCGCGACGGTGGCCTGGATCGCCGAGTCCAGCAGGGCGGGGGTGAGCGCGCCAGGCTCGGCCGAGTCCGGCAGGACCAGGTCGGCGAGCACCGTGTCGGGGCCCACGTGCGCCTGCCGGACGGCCCGCAGGCTCGGGCCGTGCTCGATGCCCATCGACCGCAGCGCGCGGTGGATCCGTTCGCCGGTCACCGTCTCCGGGCACCGCGCGCGCAGTGCGGCGAGGTCCACCCGGGCCGGGCGCGGGTCGTCGGAGGGCGCCAGCGTGCCCTCGCTGCGGACGGTCCCGCCGGTCGACAGGGTGAACCGCCGGCCGCCGCGGGCGTCGGCGCGCAGGTCGACCAGCACCTCGACGGGGTCCGGCCCGACCTCCAGCGGCCGGACCCACGTCACGTTGGTCATCCGGACCCGGGTGCCGCCCAGCGCCCGACGGGCCAGCTCCAGGTGGGCGACGGCGGGCAGGATGTGCCGGCCCTGCACGACGTGGTCCCGCAGCAGCCCGTCCGTACGGGACAGCGTGACGCGGTTGCGGTTGCGGTTGCGGTCGCGGTCGCGGTCGTGGCCTGCCGCCGGCCCGTGCCGGTCCGGGGCGAACGGGTAGGTCGGCAGCGGGACGAGGCGTCCCCCGGCCGGGGCCGGCGCGTCCCCGACCGGACGGGCGGGCGCGATGCCGTCGAGCACCGCGACCAGCTCGGCGGTGTCGCCGGCCAGGCACTCGAAGCGGTGCTCGAACCGCTTCCGGCCGACCCACAGCGTGTGGGCGAGGTCGCGCAGCTCCACCGAGGGGTGGGCGCGCAGGTGCGCCGCGAGCCGGCGCCGCTGCTCGGCGAGCTGCTGCTCCGTCCGGGCGGACAGGACCACGGGGTGGTCCGCCCTCGGCGCCGGGGTCCGTTCGACCGGCGGCGCCTCCTCGATGACGACGTGCGCGTTGGTACCGCTGGCCCCGAAGGAGCTCACCACGCCGCAGCGCGGGCCGCCGGCGGGGGCCGCCCAGTCACGGGTCCGGGTGTTGACGTAGAACGGGCTGCCGGCCAGCGGGACCGCCTCGTTGGCGGTCTCGAAGTTCAGCGCGGCGGGGATCCGCCGGTGCCTGAGCGCCAGCAGGACCTTCAGCACGCCCGCGATGCCGGCGGCGAACTGGGCGTGCCCGATCGTGGTCTTCACCGAGCCCAGCGCGCAGTACTCGGTGCGGTCGGTCCGGGCGCGGAAGACCCGGTCCAGGGCCCGGAACTCGATCGGGTCGCCCAGCGGCGTGCCGGTTCCGTGCGCCTCGACCAGGCCGATCCGCTCCACGTCGACGCCGGCCCGCTCGTACAGCCCGCTGATCAGGCTCTCCTGGGAGACCGAACTCGGGGCGGTGATGCCGTTGGTGGCGCCGTCCTGGTTGACCCCGACGGCGGTGATCACGCCGTGGACGTGGTCCCCGTCCGCCAGCGCGTCGGCGAGCCGTTTGAGCACCACCACCCCGACCCCCTCACCGGGGACGAAGCCGTCCGCCCGGTGGTCGAAGCTGTGGCAGCGCCCGCTCGGGGAGAGCATCCCCGCGCGGCCCGCGAGCCCGTACAGCCGCGGCGTGGACTGGACGAACACCCCGCCGGCCAGGGCCATCGAGGTCTCGCCGGACCAGAGGTCCTTGCACGCCAGGTCGAGTGCCACCAGCGAGCTGGAGCAGGAGGTGTCGACGGCGATCGCCGGGCCCTTGAGGTCCAGGGCGTAACTGACCCGGCTCGGGATCACCGAGGCCATGTTGCCCCACAGGGCCTGGGCCGGCGCGTCCCGGTCGAGCAGCTCCAGGTAGTCCCCGGCCCAGGCGCCGACGTACACGCCGCACGGCCGCCGGTCCATCCGGCCGGCGTACCCGGCGTCCTCCAGGGCCTTCCACGACTCCTCCAGCAGCAGCCGCTGCTGGGGGTCCATCGCGGCGGCCTCGGTGCCGGAGATGGTGAAGAACAGCGCGTCGAACTCGTCGATCCGGTCGAGGAACCCGCCCCGGGTGCACGCGCTCAGGCCGTCGAGGCGGAAGCGGGTGGCGTCGGTGACCAGGTCGTCCCCGTTCTCCATCCGCGTCCACAGCTCGTCCAGCGAGCCGGTGCCCGCGAACCGGCCGCTCATGCCGACGACCGCGATCGGGCCGCGGTCCACCGGGCCGGGGGCGGCCACCGGCCGTCCGGTGGCGGGTCGGCGGTCGGCGGCCGGGGCACCGCCGTCGGCGTCTCCGGTACCGCCGTCGGCGGCTCCGGCGCCCGGTGTGGCGTCGACCGCGGCCGGCGGCCGGGCCCCGCCGCCGG
>NZ_JBHVET010000477.1:0-6835 GCF_042802135.1 Kitasatospora sp. NPDC057512 | reverse complement strand
CCGCTGAAGCGGTCCGGCCCTCTGGCGTTTCCGCGTCGCCCCCGGGCTTCCGTCCCGCACGGGCGGCTTGATCCTCCGGGCGCGTGGGGCGGCCGTACGCGGGATGTCGGGCCCGCTGCGGTTGCGGGGCCGGGCCCGGGGTGCCTCAATGGCCCCGGCGGCGACCGCCGTCTGTCGGCGAGGAGGCGGACATGCCACGGGTCGCGGTGAACGGGGTCGAACTCTTCTACGAGGTGGGCGGGGACGGCGAGCCGCTGGTCCTGGTGCACGGCTCGTGGGGCAACCACGGCACCTGGGACCCGGTCCTGCACGCCCTCCCGGCGAGGTTCCGGGTGCTCGTCTACGACCGGCGGGGGCACAGCCGGAGCGACCCGCCCGCCGGGGCGGGGATCCCGGGTCGAGGACGAGGACGACCTCGCCGCGCTGATCGAGGCCCTCGGGTTCGCACCGGCGTACGTCGCGGGCAACTCCTTCGGTGCCTCGACCGCGCTCGGCATGGCGGCCCGACGACCCGAACTCTTCCGGGGCCTCGTCGCCCACGAGCCCCCACTCCTGGGCACCGTCGCCGACGACCCCGAGCTGCTGCCGCTGATGGCGGCCACCGGGGAGCGGATCGAATCCGTTCTCGCCCGCCTGGCGGCCGGCCGAACCCTCGCGGGGGCACGCCAGTTCGTGGAGGAGGTCGCCCTGGGACCCGGCGCCTGGGACCGACTGCCGGAACAGCTCCGCGAGACCTTCGTCGCCAACGCCCCCACCTTCGCGGACGAGCAGGCGGACCCGCAGTGGGCCGACCTCGACCTCGGCCGCCTCTCCCGCTACACCGGACCCGCGCTGCTGACGAAGGGGACGGAGAGCCCGCCCTGGTTCGCCGCGATCGTCGCCCGGCTCTCCGGGGCACTGCCGCAGGCCGAGACCCACACCTTCGAGGGAGCCGGGCACGTCCCCCACCTCAGCCACCCGGACGCCTACGCGCAGCGCGTGACCAGCTTCATCGAAGGAGTCAATCGGCCGGCCTAGCCGGCCTGCGGGACACGGCAGTTCGGGGTCAGGCCGCCCGGCCGGGGGCCGGGTGGGACGCGTCGGCCGGGCGGAGCCGGCGGCGGGCGGCCCAGGCGGCTGCCGCGAGGGCGAAGCCGTAGACGGAGACCAGCCCGTGGCCGTTCTCCTGGGCGAGCCACATCGCGAGGCCGAGCGCCGGGACGCCGGCCGCCAGGGCGAGCTGCTTGGGGAGGCGGGTGCGGGTGAGGAAGGCCAGGGCGAGGGTGGCGCCGAGGAAGTAGGTGGCGCCGGAGCTGCCGGCGAAGTTGCGGGGGTCGGTGCTGGGGCCGCCGCCGAGGCCGAGCAGGCTGTCGACGCGGCCGGGCAGCAGGATGCCGGCGAGGAAGAAGCCGAGGGTGAGCGGGCCGCCCCAGTACCACTGGGCGAGGGCGGCGACGGCGGCGAGGGTGCCGAGGTTCCACAGGCCGCCGAAGAGGCCGCCGTTCTGCATGAACACCGAGGTGAACTCGCGCCACCAGCCGGACTTGGCGGGGTCCGCGTCGAGCGCGTCCATGGCGCCGGACCAGAGCAGTTGGAGCAGGACGCCGCCGACGGCGAGCGCGGTCAGGGCGACCGCCGCCCACGGGAGCGGCCGCCCGCGCAGGGTGTCGCGGCCGACCACGCCGAGCCCGCAGTTGACCATCATGACCATCAGCGCGGCCGTGGTCACGTTGAAGACGATCGCTCCCATGTCTGGCTCTCCCCCCGGTTCCGACGTTTTCCAACGCCGTTCGAAAACCTGATGACGCCAAGCTAGCACAGTTTTCGAACAGTGTTGGAAAACGTTGTACGGTGGAACGCATGAAGCTCACCAAGGAACGCATCGTCGATGCGGGCATGGCCGTCTTCGCGGAGGTCGGCTACCAGAACCTGTCCATGCGCCAGGTCGCCGACCGCCTGGACGCCCACGCGGGCAGCCTCTACTACCACGTGCGCGGCAAGGACGAGTTGCTCGCCCTGATGGCCGACCGGGTCTGCCGCAGCGCGTACGACGCCGGCACCGAGGCCCTCGACGCCCTCCCGTCCGCCGCCACCTGGCAGGACCGCGTCGAGGCCCAGGCCGCCGCCCTGCGCCTGAGCCTCAAACAGCACCCCGGCGGCGCCCAACTCCTCGCCGAGAGCCCCGGCGTGCTCAGCCCCGGCGCCCTCTCCCTGATGGAACGCCTGCTGCGCACCCTCCTCGACGCCGGCCTCCCCGCCGACCACTGCGGCATCGCCGCCGACACCCTGCTCAGCCACGTCACCGGCTTCGTGCTCCAGGAGCAGAACCAGCCGGCGGCGCCACCGCCCGTCACCGCGGAGCAGTACGCCGAGCTGTGCGAGCGGTTCCCCCTGCTCATGGGCCCGTTGATCCCGCGCGTGGGCCAGGACGAGAAGTTCACCCGGAGCGTCCGCCTGCTCTGCACCGGCTTCGCGGCGCTCTCCTGAGTCCCCTGGCGGAGTGGCGGGAACCGGCCCGAACGGCGGGAACCGGGCCCGCCCCGAGATCGTTTCAAACGATGTTCGAATGGGTGGGGCGCCCTCGCTCCACCCGTCACCGGGAGGGGAAACCGTGTCGAAGGACATGTACAGGGAGTTCTCGGACAACGTCGACCGCGAGATCGCCAAGCTCGTCGACCGCACCAACCGGGCGGCCGCGCGGACCGTCGACCGCGCACTGGGCAGGACCGGTGCCACCGGGGCCTTCGACACCGCCCACTGGCAGCGCCGACTCGACGAGCTGCTCGCCACCCACCGCGTTCCCGGCGCCGCACTGGCCGTCCTCGCCGACGGGGAGATCCACGAACTGGCCGGTGGCGTCCTGCACACCGGCACCGGCGTCGAGGCCACCACCGACTCCGTGTTCCAGATCGGCTCGGTCAGCAAGGGCTACACCGCCGCCCTCGTCCTGAGCCTCGCCGACGCCGGAAAGCTCGACCTGGACCAGCCGGTCGCGGCGGTCCTGCCGGACTTCGCCCTCGCCGACGCCGAGTCCGCCCGCACCATCACGCCGCGTCAACTCCTCAACCACACCAGTGGGATCGAGGGCGACTACGTGAACGACACGGGCCGCGGCGACGACTGCCTGGCCCGCTACGTCGACGGCACCCGCGAGGTCGGCCTCACCAACCCGCCCGGCGCGACCATGTCCTACTCCAGCACCGCGTACAACGTCCTGGGCCGGATCGTCGAGGTGGTCACCGGCCTGACCTGGGACGAGGCGCTCAAGGAGCTGATCTGCGAACCGCTCGGGCTCCGGCAGACCATGACGCTGCCCGAGGAGGTCCTGCGCTTCCGCGCCGCGATGGGGCACATGGGCGAGCCCGGTGAGGACCCGACACCCACCCCGCTGTGGAACATGCTGCCCCGCTCCGCCGGCCCGTACGGCGGCATCAGCGCCACCGCGGCCGACGTGGTCCGCTTCGCCCGGCTGTTCATCGACGGCGGCACCGCCCCGGACGGCACCCGGGTGCTCTCCGCCGCGGCCGTGGAGGCGATGCTCACCCGCGAGGTCGAGATGCCCGACCAGTGGTTCCTCGGCGCGCACTGGGGCCTCGGCTGGGGCCTCTTCGAGTGGGACGGCGCTCGCGGCTTCGGCCACGACGGCAGCACCTTCGGCCAACTCGCCTACCTGCGGGCCATCCCCGAGAAGGGCCTCGCCATCGCCCTGCTCACCAACGGCGGAGGCGCCGCGCCGAAGGTCCACGAGGCCCTCTGCCGCGAACTGAGCGCCGAACTCGCCGGAGTCGCCATGCCCGCGTTCGGGCCGGCCGACAACCCCCCGGCCGTCGACCCGGCGCCCTTCACGGGCCGCTACAAGCGCGAGGGCTTCCTCATGACCATCACCGCGAACGCCGAGGACGGCGGCGGCAGCGGCAGCGGCGAAGGCGTGCTGGATCTGCGCTACGAAGGCGTCGAGGGCCTCGCCGGCACCTTCGACCCGCTCGTCTGGCACCTCACCCCGGTCTCCGACACCCCCGACAAGACCGTCTTCGCCGGCCGCCGCAACGACAAGGACGCCTGGATCCCCGTCGTCTTCTACGCCCTCGGCGACGGCACCCGCTACGTCCACTTCGGCGTCCGCGCCACCGCCAAGTCGGCCTGACGCCACCGGTCGCACTGGTTCCGCCGGGGCCGGCTCACCCCGCCGCGACCGGAGGCCCGGGCCACGGGCGCCTCGGGCCTCAGCCGCCACGGGACACCGCCTGACACCGCTGGACACCGCTGGGTGAACTCCGCGCGCCAGGCGATTCGACCACGACATAACTTCGCGTTATGAGACTTCACTCTTCGCGCACGAGGTTCTGGGGGCAGGCCGGCGTGGTCGCCGCCGCCGTGGTGGTGCTCGGCGCCACGGCGGCGGGTGGCGCCGCCGGCCGCGGACCGTTCCTCGGACCGCTGCACACCGTGTCCCCGGTCGCCTCGACCGTGCCCGCGAACGGGGACGTGAACCCGTACGGCACGTTCGTGATCCAGCACAGCACGGGCAAGCTGCACCGTGGCAACGTCCTCATCAGCAACTTCAACAACGCGCAGAACCAGCAGGGCACCGGGACCACCCTGGTCCAGGTGAGCCCGGACGGCGCCGTCAGCACGTTCGCCCAGATCGACCCGGCGCACCTGCCAGGGCCCTGCCCCGGCGGGGTCGGGCTCTCGACGGCGCTGACCGTCCTGCCGGGCGGCTGGGTCGTGGTCGGCAGCACGCCCACCGCGGACGGCACCTCCGCCACCGTCCAGGCCGGCTGCCTGCTGGTGCTGGACAGCAACGGCACGGTCCGCGAGACCATCGCGGGCGACGGCATCAACGGCCCGTGGGACATGACGGCCGTCAGCTCCGGCGACCGCGACGAGCTGTTCGTGACCAATGTGCTGAACGGCACGGTCGCGGGCGGCGGGGCCGAGGTCGACCAGGGCACCGTCCTGCGGATCACCCTGTGCCGGCCGGGCGACGCGCCGCCGCAGCGGGTCGCGACCACCCGGATCGGTTCGGGCTTCGGCCAGCGCACCGACCCGGCCGCCCTGGTCATCGGCCCGACCGGCGTCGGCCTGGGCCACGACGACACGCTCTACGTGGCGGACACCCTCGCCAACCGGATCGCCGCGATCCCCGACGCCGTCCACCGCGTCTCCGACGCCGGCACCGGCACCACCGTCAGCACCGGCGGCAACCTCAACGGGCCGCTCGGCCTGGCCGTCGCCCCCGGAGGCGACGTCCTCACGGTGAACTCCGGCGACGGCAACCTGGTCGAGACCACCCCCGCCGGCGACCAGGTCGCCGTCCGCACGCTCGACGACAGCGGCACCCCGCCCGGCGCCGGCGCCCTGTTCGGGCTCGCGGTCGACCTCGACCGCGACGCCGTGTACTTCGTCGACGACGCCACCAACTCCCTGAACGTCCTGCACTGACCGCCCTGCCGCGGGCGCCGCTTCCGTACGCCCCCGTCCCCGAGGGCCCGGACCGCGACCACGGACCGTGGCCCGGGCCCTCGTAGCCCGACCATCGGCCTCCGGCGGCCGGTGTCCGATTCGTTCAAGACCGGGTGGGTCGGGGGTGCCTAGCGTGGGAGGCATGAACAGCACAGGTGTACCGCAGTTCGCGTTCGTCGGGCTGGCCGTTGCGGATACGGCCGCCTCGGTCGGCTTCTACCGGCGGCTGGGGGTGGGGTTTCCCGAGGGGGCGGAGGGGGAGCCGCACGTCGAGGGTGAGGTGCCGGGCGGGCCGCTTCTGGTGCTCGATTCCGAGGCCACCATCCGGTCGTTCCATCCCGCCTGGCGGCCGCCGAGCGGCGGTACGCGGTCCGCGCTGGCGTTCCGCTGCGCGAGTCCCGCGCAGGTGGACGCGTTGTACGGGGAGTTGACCGGCGCCGGGTACCACGGGGAGCTGGAGCCGTGGGACGCCTTCTGGGGGCAGCGGTACGCCGTGGTGCACGATCCGGACGGCAACGGGGTGGACCTGCTCGCGCCGCTCGAAGACAGGCCCTAGGACGAGAGCAGCGCGGTCAGCGGCAGGCCCGTCAACTCCCGTACGTCGCGGGCCAGGTGGGCCTGGTCGGCGTAGCCGGTCCGGGCCGCCGTCTCGGCTGATGGGACGCCGGAGCGGGCGAGGGCCAGGGCGCGCTGGAGGCGCAGGATCCGGGCGAGGGTCTTGGGCCCGTAGCCGAAGGCGGCCAGGGAGCGGCGGTGCAGTTGGCGGGCGCCGAGGCCGACCGTCTCGGCCGTCGCGGCGACGGAGCGGCCGGCGGCGAGCGAGGCGGCCACGGCGCGGATCAGGGGGTCCTCGGGCGGCGCGTCGGCGGCCAGCCGCAGGGCCAGGGCCTCCAGGGCGGTGGCCGGGTCGGGGGCCGCGTCGATGTGTCCGGTCAGCCGCCGGACCTCGGCAGCGGGCCGCAGGTCGGCCAACTCGACGCTGCGGTCCCGCAGTTCGTGTGCGGGGACGCCGAGCAGCGCGGGGGCGGCGCCGGGGCGGAAGCGTACGCCCGCCCACGGGCCGCGCAGTCCGGGGCCGGGGTGGAAGGCGCGGGTGTCCGGTCCGGCGACCAGCAGCCGCCCCTCCGTCCACAGCAGGTCCATGCAGCCGTCGGGCAGGACGAGCCCGGCCCGGGTGGCGTCCGCACCCCCGGTACTCGCCCGACCGCCCGTACGCCCGGCACTCGCCCGACCGCCCGCACGCCCGAGGGCCGACTTCGTCCACAGGACCGCGCCCGGCAGCCGACACGCGCGTTCCTGGTACGAGGCGGACAGCTCCATGATCCGAGGCTACGCGCCCCGCGGGGAACGGCGGGCGGACGCCGACGGCCCCGGCCGCCCGCGGCGGCCG
>NZ_JBHVET010000476.1:0-6841 GCF_042802135.1 Kitasatospora sp. NPDC057512 | reverse complement strand
CCCACCGCCGGGGCCCGGCGGTTCACAGCTCCGACGGCGCCCGCGATGATGGAGGCTGGGAGAACGCCGGGAACGGCGTACGACCGCCCTCCGAACAACGGGAGCTGATACATGGCCGTGAAGCCGACGACCGAAACCGACGTCCTGATCGTCGGCGCCGGACCGACCGGACTGCTGCTGGCCGGCGATCTCGCCGCCGCCGGAGTCGGCGTCACGGTACTGGAGAAGCGGGCCGCCGAGTCCGACCTCACCCGGGCCTTCGCCGTGCACGCCCGCAGCCTGGAGCTGCTGGACGCCCGGGGCCTGGCCGAGGAGCTGATCGCCACCGGCCGCCCGCTCTCCGAGCTGAGGATGTTCGACCGCTTCGGCATCGACCTCGCCGCGCTGCCCACCCGCTTCCCGTTCGTGCTGATCACCCCGCAGTACAACGTCGAACGGCTGCTGCTGGACCGCGCCGAGAAGGCCGGCGCGACCGTCCTGCGCGGCGCCGAGGTCACCGGGCTGCACCAGGACGCCGAGGGCGTGACCCTGGAGACCCGGGACGGGCAGAGCCACCGCGCCGCGTACGCGGTCGCCACCGACGGCGTCCACTCCACCGTCCGCGACCTGCTGGGCATCCCGTTCCCCGGGGAGTCGGTGGTCGACTCGGTGGTGCTGGCCGACGTCCGGCTGGAGCGCGAGCCCGCCCAGGCGATCACCGTCGGCGCCAACCAGGCCGGCTTCGCCTTCATCGCCCCGTTCGGCGACGGCTGGTTCCGGATCATCGCCTGGGACCGCGAGGAGCGGTACCCGGACGGCACCACCCCCTCCGCCGAGCAGCTCACCGCCCTCGTCCGGGCCATCCTCGGCGAGGACTACGGCCTGCACGAGGTGCGCTGGAGCTCCACCTTCCACAGCGACGAGCGGCAGGCCCCCAACTACCGCTCCGGCCGGGTCTTCCTGGCCGGCGACGCCGCGCACTGCCACTCACCGGCCGGCGGCCAGGGCATGAACACCGGCCTCCAGGACGCCGCCAACCTCTCCTGGAAGCTCGCCGCGGCACTCCGGGGCCACGCCACCGACGCCCTGCTGGACACCTACCAGACCGAGCGGCACCCGGTCGGCAGGACGGTGCTGCGCACCTCCGGCGCGCTGATCCGGCTGGCGCTCGCCGAGTCCGCCCCCACCCGCGCCCTGCGCGGGGCGCTCACCGCGCTGGGCGGCCACCTCGACCCGGTCACCGAGCGCGGCGCCCGGCTGGTCTCCGGCATCGGCATCTCCTACCCCGCGCCCAAGGACGCCCACCCGCAGGTCGGCAAGCGCGTCCCGGACCTGCGGCTGACCGCCCTGAGCAAGCCCGTCGAGGGCGCCCCGGCCGCGCCCGAGCGGCTCTACGAGGCGCTGCGCGCCGGGACGTTCGTCCTGGTCAGCAATGACGAGCTGGCCGCCGCCGAGCCCTGGGCCGACCGCATGGTCTCCGCCGCCCCCGCCGACCCGCACGGCAAGCTGCGCGACACCGTCCTGCTGATCCGCCCGGACGGCTACGTCGCCTGGGCCGCCGTCGACCCCGGCCAGGGCGAGCTGCGCGCCGCCCTCACCGACTGGCTCGGCACCCCGGCCTGACCGCCCCCGGGCGGGCCCGCGGCCCCCGCGCGCCCGCCCGGCCGGTCGTTCGCCCGCCGATCAGCCCCGGGCCACCGTCTCCGTGCCCAACTCGCCCTGCCCGCGCAGCTCCTGGACCGCGTCAGCGATCACCTCACGGGTCTCCCGCAGGGCCGGGAGACCCGATTCCACGTCCGTCCTTCCGCCCCGATTGGTCTGGACCGGTCCCGGAACCGCGGTCATTCACTGTATGGAACCGCCGAGTTGAGGGCCCTCCACAGTTGACTGTTTTTTAGGAACGAATTGCCTGGCCATGAGCCACTTCGCACACGGGTTCTGTCATGTTCTAGCCAGCGTTCTCGACCCCCCTGAACGCCTGGTCCCTTGCCGGCCCCCCACAGCCGGCTGGAGGAGGATCCGTTGCGCCCCCGCTCCCTTGCCCTCGCCGCGGCGATAGCCGTGCTGCCGCTGACCGCCGTCTCGCTCGGTGTCTCCACCGCGCAGGCCGCCACTCCCAACGCCTCCCCGCGCGTCGCCCTGCCGAACACCGTGAACCCGGCGGTGGCCCACTCGGAGAAGAAGGGCGACGTCCCGGCCGCGCAGCAGATCTCGGTGTCCGTCAGCCTGAAGCTGCGTGACACGGACGCCCTGGACCGCTTCCTCACCGCCGTCACCACCCCGGGCGCCCCGGAGTACGGCCACTACCTGACGCCGGAGCAGTTCACCGCGCGGTTCGGCCCGACCCAGGCCGCCGTCGACCAGGTCCGGACGTACCTGGCCCAGCAGGGCCTGACGGTCTCCGACGTGAGCGCCAACCGCCAGGTGGTCAACGCCCGCGGCACCGCCGCCCAGGTCTCCCAGGCCTTCGGGACCCACGAGAGCTCGTACCTCGACCCGCAGCTCCAGCGCGCCTTCTTCGCCAACGACGCGGCCGCCTCGATCCCGTCCGACCTGGCCTCCGTGGTCCAGGGCGTCAGCGGCCTGGACAACCACGCGGTGCGCAAGAACCGCCTGGCCACCCCGAACTCGGTCACCCCGAACACGGCGAGCGCGAGCCCGAGCGGCATGGCCCCGGCCCAGTACACCGGCGCGTACAACCTCAACAAGACCGGCGCGGACGGCACCGGCACCACGGTCGCGCTGTGGGAGTTCGACGGCTACCAGTCCTCGAACCTGACCACCTACGACTCCCAGTACGGCCTGTCCGGCCCGGCCGTCTCCACCGTCTCGGTGGACGGCGCCAACTACGACTCCGCCCCCGGCCAGGGCCAGGGCGAGGTCGAGCTGGACAGCGAGATCGTCCGCGGCGCGGCGCCCAAGGCCACCCAGCTGGTCTACGAGGCGCCCAACAGCGACCAGGGCGAGATCGACATGGCCAACAAGATCGTGACCGACAACAGGGTCTCGGTGGTCTCGATCTCCTGGGGCTCCTGCGAGCCGGACACCACCGCCGCCTCGATGACCGCGGTCGACAACGCCTTCAAGCAGGCCGCCGCCCAGGGCATCTCGATCTTCTCCGCCTCCGGCGACGACGGCTCCCGCGACTGCACCCGCTCCACCAGCGGCTCCGGCGTGAAGGCGGTCGACTTCCCGGCCTCCAGCCCGCACCAGACCGGCGTCGGTGGGACCAACCTCAAGGTCTCCAGCGGCAACGCCTACTCCTCGGAGAGCGCCTGGAGCACCGCCGGCGGCGGCGTCTCCACCGTGTTCGCCAAGCCGAGCTGGCAGACCGGCACCGGCGTCAGCGGCACCATGCGCACCGTCCCGGACGTCTCCTCCAACGCCGACCCGCAGAGCGGCTTCGCGATCTACACCGCCGGCGCCTGGCAGGTCTACGGCGGCACCAGCGCGGCCGCGCCGCTCTGGTCCGGCTACGCGGCCCAGTTCAACCAGAAGGCCAAGGCCGCCGGCCAGGCCGTCCTCGGCGAGGCGAGCCCGCGGCTGTACTCGGTGGCCAACGGCAGCGGCTACGGCAGCGCCTTCCACGACGTGACCACCGGCGCCAACCAGGACTTCTCCGCCAAGGCCGGCTACGACCAGGTCACCGGCTGGGGCTCCCCGGTCGCCGACGCGCTGACCACCGCCCTGCTCGGCGGTGGCACCACCCCGCCGTCCGGCGGCTGCACCGCCGCCCAGCTGGTCGCCAACGGCGGCTTCGAGAGCGGCACCGCCTCCCCGTGGACCGCCTCCAGCGGCGTGGTCAGCAACAGCTCCTCCGAGGCCGCCCACTCGGGCAGCTGGAAGGCCTGGCTGGACGGCTACGGCTCGACCCACACCGACACCCTGTCGCAGACCGTCTCGATCCCGGCCGGCTGCACCTCCGCCAAGCTGACCTTCTGGCTGCACGTCGACACCGCGGAGACCGGCTCCACCGTGTACGACAAGCTGACCGTCCAGGCCAACAGCACCACGCTGGCGACCTACTCCAACGTGGACGCCGCCACCGGTTACGTCCAGCGCACCCTGGACCTGACCTCCTTCGCCGGCCAGACCGTGACCATCAAGTTCACCGGCACCGAGGACTCCTCGCAGCAGACCAGCTTCGTGATCGACGACGTCGCGCTGAACGTCGGCTGACCACCGGCCGCACCACCGCACCACCCGATCCCCGCCGGGGCGGAGCCGTCAGGGCCCGCCCCGGCGGTGTCCGTCCCGGGGCCCTTCCGGAGCCGTCCGCCGCCCCCGTCCGGAGCACCGTCCGGAGCCCGGTCCGCGGCCCGTGTTTCCGGACTGTTTCAAGATCGATAACCCTTCGGTCCACCTGCCGTGACCACTGTCATACGCACGACTGATGACGTAGCCTCTCGACCGTGCATAGGGTTCCCCAAAGCTCGGTGAAGCCGCTGGCGGCGCGCCCCGGCGCCGGCCCGGTCCCACCGAACTCACCTGGTGGGGAGGGTCACCGCATGGCCGCACAGCAACCTCAGGACGCCGCGCGGCTGCGGCTGGTCGGGTCGCACACGGAGCGCCCGGGCCCGCCCGGACCGACTCCCGCCGCCTCCGGACCGCCCCCCGGCCGGCTCGCCCCGGTCGGCGGTTTCGCGGACACCCTGCACCTGGCCATCGAGGCCAGCGGCCTCAGCCTGGACCGCATCCGCGCCGCCCTCGCCGGGCGCGGCGTCAGGGTCAGTGTGACGACCCTGAGTTACTGGCGGCGCGGCCGCAGCCAGCCCGAGCGGGCCAGCTCGCTGCGCGCCGTCCACCTGCTGGAGGAGCTGCTCGGCCTGCCGCACAGCGCGCTCTCCTCGCTGCTCGGCCCGCCGCGCCCGCGCGGCCGCTGGGCCGCCGCCGCGAACACCTGCCACCTCGGGCTGGAGGACGTCTGGCCGGGCGAGCAGGAGATCGCCAACATCTTCGCCGAGCTGAACGCCCCGCCGGCCGGCGAGCTGGAGCGCCTGAGCATCCACGACTCCTACTACGTGGACGCCGAGCGGCGCGGCAACCTGCTGCGGATGCGCCAGGTGGTGCGCGCCACGGTCGGCGGCGTCGGCCGCTGCCTGGTGGTGCACATGGCCGACGAGGAGGCGGCCGGCTGCCCGGAGATCACCGCGGTGCGGCACGGCCGGCTGGGCCGGGTGCGCCGCCGCCCGGAGGCCGGGCTGATCGTCGGCGAGCTGATGCTGGACCGCCCGCTCGGCCTCGGCGACAGCACGGTCTTCGAGTACGAGGTGGAGATCCCGCCCGGCGGCCCGACCATGGAGTACAGCCGCCGCTTCGCCACCCCGGTGCGCGAGTACGTGCTCCAGGTGCACTTCGACCCGGCGGCCGTCCCGGCGCACTGCGAGCGCTACGACCGCGAGCCGGGCGCCGACGTCGACCACCGCCGCGAGCAGCTGTGGATCGGCGCCTCGGCGAGCGCCCACGTCCTGGCCCCGGACCAGCAGCCGGGCCACATCGGCATCCGCTGGGAGTGGGCGTAGCCCTTCCGCTCCTTCGAGACCGGCGGGGCACTGCTCGAACCGGCCGACACCACCCCGCTGACCCGGACCGACCCGGAGTCCTCGGCCGCCGTCCCGCGCTGACCCCGCCTCACCTCGCCTAAACCCTCCCGCCGACCCACGCCACGCCCGGGAGCCGAACGGGTCTCACCCGTTCGGCCTAACCCACCGTGACTCATCCCGCCCGCTTTGGGACTTTGGTCCGGATAACACGCGGAATAGTCCGGGAAAGAGGCGGAGCATGACCCTGACCGACCCCCTGTCCCCGCTCATCGAGTTCGACGACGTCGAACCGGCGGAGGACTGCATATGCGGGGGCTGCAACGCCCGCCGACGCGCACGGCTGCACGCCGCGCCCGTCCACGAGGGCGGACACGCCTCCGCCCGCAGCGTCCGCCGCCGGGCCGCCGTCCTGGTGGCCGCCGTGGGCACCGCGCTCGGTGGCGGTGCGGCCGCCGCCGGCACCGCCACCGCGGCCCCCGCGCCCGGCCCCACCCCGGGCGGCAGTAGCAGCGCCCGCTCCCAGACCCCCCAGGGCGAGGTCAGCGGCCTCTACGGCCAGGCCCCCGGCGCCCGCGCCTTCGCCGCGCCGCGCGCCGCCGCGGCGCCGCTCACCCGGGCCCAGATCATCCAGCGCGCCCAGACCTGGGTCGACCAGGGCGTGCCGTACAGCATGAGCCGCTACTGGTCGGACGGCTACCGCCAGGACTGCTCGGGCTTCGTCTCGATGGCCTGGGGCCTGGGCAGCAGTCAGACCACCTGGACACTGCCCGACTTCGCCGAGCGGATCGGCAAGAACGACCTCCAGCCCGGCGACATCCTCATCTACAACAACCCGGCCAACCCCCAGGCCGGCTCGCACGTCACGATCTTCGGCGGCTGGGCCGACTCCTCGCGCACCAAGTACGTCGCCTACGAGCAGACCGGCCCCTCCACCAAGAAGCGCTCCACCCCGTACGCGTACTGGAACAACTCCGGCTCCTACGTCCCGTACCGCTACACCGGTCTGTCCTCCGGCGGCAACGACGGCGGTGGCACCTCCGCCACCGCCTTCCCCGGGGCCGACAAGTTCGGCCCCGGCGCCAACAACGCGTACGTCACCAGGCTCGGCCGGCTGCTGGTGCAGCGCGGCGGCGGCGGGTTCTACTCCGAGGGCCCCGGCCCGCGCTGGGGCGAAGCCGACCGCAAGGCCACCCAGGCCTTCCAACAGGCCCAGGGCTGGCGCGGCGCCGAGGCCGACGGCATCCCCGGCAAGGACACCTGGGACTACCTGGTCAACGGCAAGGGCCGCAACATCGGCGGCGGGGGCGGCACCCCGCTGC
>NZ_JBHVET010000475.1:0-6845 GCF_042802135.1 Kitasatospora sp. NPDC057512 | reverse complement strand
TCCTCACGGGTGACCGGCCTCGGTGCCGGGCGCCTGCGGTGCCGGGTCCAGCTCCGGGTGGGAGCGGGACCGCCTCACCGGCCCCGAGACCGCGTCGTGCGCGGCTGAGTCCGCTGCCGTGCCCCCGAGTAGGACGGCTGCGATGGCGGCAGGCGGTATGGCCCCGCCGACAGCGGGGCGTGACCGCCCTCCGGACGGGGTCAGCTTTCGGCGAGGATGTGGGACAGCTCCCGGTCGAGGTCGAAGTGACGGTGTTCGGTGCCGGGGGGCACCGCGGCGTCCGTCCGCTTGAGGAACGACTCAAGCGCTCGGGCCGGGGCCTCCAGCAGGGCTTCTCCTTCCGGAGAGCTCAGTGCGATGCAGACCACCCCTTGCCCGTGACTGCGCGACGGCCACACCCGGACGTCGCCGGTACCGGTGGGTCGATGCAGCCCCTCCGCGAGGAGATCTCGGGCGAACACCCACTCCACGGTCTCGTCGGCGCCCGTGTGGAACGTGGCGTGCACGGCGTAGGGGTCGGCGGTGTCATAGCGCAGGCCCGCGGGGACGGGCAGTGAGGACTCGCTGGACACGATGAGGCGCAGGTGCAGCTCGCAGCTGACCGTGGTGTTCATAAGCGCCATGGCCTTTCGCTCAGTGTGCGCTCGGGGAATCGCACGTCGGCGAACGGACCATCCCACCCCCAAGACCGATGTAAACCCCTCTGTCCCGATTCGGGCGCGAGTCGTACCCCTTACGGCGCATTGCGGAATCGCCCCGCAGCGGCCGGGCCGGGCATTACCCGGGCGCTACTTGGTTAGTTTCCTGGCATGACTGTGCGAAACGACAAGGGGCGCGGGAACACGGGAACGGGTGAAGCGGTCGTGGCGGTTGACGCAGTCGTCGACGGCGGACGGGCGACCGGTTCACGGGCCCCGGCCGTCGTCCGCCGCCCGTCGGCGCCGCACCGGTCCGGCTGGTCGCGATCCCCCCGGCCGGCCTCCCGGGGGTGCGCTCGGACCGGTCGCGCCGCCACCGCCCGGCTGGTGATCTCCCCGGGGCCGCCCGCCGGGCCGTGGACCCGCGGGTGCGCCGCCGCGACCGGGGGAGCCGGACGGGAGCCCCGAGGGCGACCGGGGGGCGAGGTCGCGGGCGGGGAGGGTGGTCGGAGCACCCTCCGGGATGCGGTAATGTTTTCTCTGCACCCGGGCGATTAGCTCAGCGGGAGAGCACTTCGTTCACACCGAAGGGGTCACTGGTTCGATCCCAGTATCGCCCACCCGGACAGCACGCAGGCCCTGACCAGGAAACAGGTCAGGGCCTGCGGCGCGTTCGGGGCCCGGATGCCGGGGCCGCCCCGCTACGCCGCCGCCTCGCAGCCGTGCTCCGGCTCCAGTCGGCGCCCGCAGCCGCACCGGGCCGGCCGCAGCGGCCAGGACAGGTCCACCCGCTCCGCCTTCCCCGAGCGGTCGAACCAGTTCTGCAGCCCCCGCGCCTGCGCCGCGTGCCAGACCGCCTGCCGCAGGTGCAGCTCCGCCGCCGACAGCCCGCCCAGCGCCGCCGGGTAGCGGGCGCCGATCCGCCGGGTCAGCGCCAGCGCCGCCGTCGCGTCCGCCGCCGCGTCGTGCGCCCCGGCCAGCTCCACGCCGTAGTGGGCGCACAGGTCGGTCAGCGTCCGGCGGCCCTTGCGGTAGCGGTCCACGTGCTTGTCCAGCACCCGCGGATCCAGCACCACCAACCCGGCCGCCGCCAGCCCCCCGGCCAGCGTCAGTCCGTGATGACGGCGCAGCTCCCGGTCCAGCAGCGTCAGGTCGTAGGGCGCGTTCATCACCACCACCGGATGCCCGGCCAGCGCCTCGGCCGCCAGTGCGCGGGTGACCTCCGCCACCACCGCGCGGGCCGGACGGCCGTGGGCGCGCACCCGCTCGTCGGTGATGCCGTGCACCGCGCGGGCACCGTCCGGGATCGGGACCCCCGGATCGGCGAGCCAGGTGGTGGTCCGTGCCGGTGCGCCCGGCGCGAGCTGGACGACCAGGGCGGCGGAGACGATCCGGTCGTTCTCCACGTCCACGCCGGTCGTCTCGGTGTCGAAGGAGGCGAGCGGGCCGGTGTACCAGTGCTGCTGCATGACTGCCCCTCAGACGAGCGTTGCGCCCGGTTGATACCCGGTTCTGACGCCCCTTCAACCCGTTTGGCTCAAGCCCGACCGGGGATCCTGCCCATGACTGTCCCGATCGAATCGACCGACCCGTCCGGACCGGGACGGGCCCGAGCCGGGGGAGGCCACGGGGCGATGGCACTGACCCAGCCGCAGCCCGAGGAGGCGGCGGCCGCACCGCGGGGGAACCTCGCCGTCACCGCCTGCATGGAGACGTTGCAGGTCGGCTACCTGCACGCGGTCGCCGCCGCGGCCGGCTGCTCGCTCTCCCAGCCGTTCCCGGACAACGGCATCGACTGGCACGTCAGCCACGGCTCCCGGGCGCACGAGGTGGACGACGAGGTCACCGTCAAGATCCAGCTCAAGGCCACCCAGCAGGTCGCGCCCCACCCGGCCGGACCGTTCTTCAGCTTCACCCTGGACAACGACCACCTGCGCAAGCTCGCCCGACCCCGGGTCGCCGTACCGCGGATCCTGGTCGTGATGCTGCTCCCGCGCCGGGTCGACCACTGGCTGCGGGCCCGCCCGGACGCCCTGGAGCTGCGGCACTGCTGCTACTGGGTCAACCTGGCCGGCCACCCCGTCACCGGGCAGCGGCGCACCAACGTCCGGGTGCCCACCGACAAGGTCTTCGACGACCGCGCGCTCTGCGACATCATGGCCCGGATCGGCGCGGGCGGCAGCCCGTGACGGCCCGGCCGCGGCAGGGAGGAACCGGACCCATGACACCGCCGTACGCACCGGGCGAGCCGGCCCGGCCCCTGCCCGACCCGGCCGCCGTCGACCCCGCCGTGCTCGCCACCCTGCTCGCCCGGCACGGCTGGGTCCGCCGCGGCGGCCCGGCCGCCCGGTACGGACGCTGGACCCCGCCCGACGAGGAACCCGGCACCAGCCTGCTCGTCCCGGCCGGGGACGGCTTCGACGACGCCGTCGAACTCCTCACCGACGCCGTCGCCGCGCTCTCCCGCTCCCGCACCCCCTCCGCCCGCTCGATCCTGCTCGCCCTCGCCGTCCCCGGCGACGAACTGCGCTGGCACCGCGAGCCGCCCGGCCCCGCCGGGACCGTCTCCTGGGACGAGGCCGAGCGGCTCCGGCGGGCGGCCCGCGGGATGCTCGCCGCCGGCGCCAAGGCCGCCCGCACCAGGGCCGGCTACTTCGGCGCCCGGCTGGACGGCCTCGCCGGGGACTACCTGGACCGCGTCCTGCTGGTCGAACAGGGCGCCGCCCTCACCGCGCACACCCCCGCCCCCGAGGGCCGCGCCGCCGTCACCACCCTGGTCCGGGCCCTGGAGGCGCTGCGCGACGCGGTCGACTACCGCCGGGTCAGCGGCGGGCCCGAGGCCTTCGGGAACGCCGTCGGGGCCGGAGTCAGCCGCGAGCTCGTCCGGTCCGTCGAGGACCTGGTGCGCGACGCCACGGCCGCCCGGCTCAGCGTCGCCTGGTCACCCGCCGCCGGGACACCGGGCGGCTTCGGCGACCGCCGGATCGACCTCGACTTCTCGCCCGGCGACCTGCCCGCCCTGGCGGAGGCCGCCGACCTGCTGGAACGGACCGAACCCGCGATCGCCGTCACCGTGCTCGGCGTGGTCACCCGGCTCAAGCGCGCCGACCCGGCCGGACCGGGCTCGGTACGGCTCCGGGTGCTGACCGGCGCCGACGTCCGTGAGCTCAAGCTCCGCCTGCCCGACCCCGACTACCGGCTCGCCGCCGAGGCCCACCTCGCGGGCCTGCCCGTCCGGGTCTCCGGCCGGCTGGACCGGCACGACGGCTTCCGCCGGCTCGTCCGCCCGCACGGACTGGAGCTCCGCGGCTGGGAGGACGGGGACCGCGAGCGGCTGCTGAAGTCGCTCGGAGAGAAGGCGGAGGAAGGGGGAGAAGGGGCGTAGGTGGACGGCAGGGGCGGCGCTCTCGGTACCATCGTCACGCGCAGCGCAGTGTTGCGTCCTCTGAAATCCAGCACGTCAGGAGAGACCGGTGACGGACGTCCGGGTAATCATCAGCCGCGAACCCGATCGGGAAGAGCGCGTGGTGACGACGGGCACCACGGCCGCCGAGCTCTTCGCCGACGACCGCTCGATCATCGCCGCCCGCGTCGGCGGCCAGCTCAAGGACCTCGCCTACGCCGTCCAGGACGGCGACGAGGTCGAGCCGGTCGAGATCGGCAGCAAGGACGGCCTCGACATCCTGCGCCACTCCACCGCGCACGTCATGGCCCAGGCCGTGCAGCAGCTCTACCCCGAGGCCAAGCTCGGCATCGGCCCGCCGGTCAAGGACGGCTTCTACTACGACTTCGACGTCGAGAAGCCCTTCCACCCCGATGACCTCAAGGCCATCGAGAAGCGCATGCAGGAGATCATCAAGCGCGGGCAGAAGTTCTCCCGCCGCGTGGTCACCGACGAGGCCGCCGCCGAGGAGCTGGCCGCCGAGCCGTACAAGCTGGAGCTGATCGGCCTCAAGGGCTCCGCCGCCACCGCCGGCGAGGGCGCCGACGTCGAGGTGGGCGCCGGCGAGCTCACCATCTACGACAACCTGGACGCCAAGACCGGCGAGCAGTGCTGGGGCGACCTCTGCCGCGGCCCGCACCTGCCCAGCACCCGCCACATCCCGGCGTTCAAGCTGATGCGCAACGCGGCCGCCTACTGGCGCGGCAGCGAGCGCAACCCCATGTTGCAGCGCATCTACGGGACCGCCTGGCCGACCAAGGACGAGCTCAAGGCCCACCTCGACTTCCTCGTCGAGGCCGAGAAGCGCGACCACCGCAAGCTCGGCAACGAGCTCGACCTCTTCTCCATCCCCGAGGAGATCGGCTCCGGCCTCGCCGTCTTCCACCCCAAGGGCGGCATCATCCGCCGGGCCATGGAGGACTACTCGCGCAAGCGGCACGAGGAGGAGGGCTACGAGTTCGTCTACACCCCGCACGCCACCAAGGGGAAGCTCTTCGAGAAGAGCGGCCACCTCGACTGGTACGCGGACGGTATGTACCCGCCCATGCAGCTCGACGAGGGCGTGGACTACTACCTCAAGCCGATGAACTGCCCGATGCACAACCTGATTTTCGACGCGCGCGGCCGCTCGTACCGTGAACTGCCGCTGCGCCTCTTCGAGTTCGGGACGGTGTACCGCTACGAGAAGTCCGGCGTCGTGCACGGCCTGACCCGTGCCCGCGGCTTCACGCAGGACGACGCGCACATCTACTGCACCCGCGAGCAGATGGCGGAGGAGCTCGACTCCACGCTGACCTTCGTGCTCAACCTGCTCCGCGACTACGGTCTGACCGACTTCTATCTGGAGCTGTCGACCAAGGACCCGGTCAAGTACGTCGGCAGCGACGAGACCTGGGAGGAGGCCACCGCCGTCCTGGCGAGCGTGGCCGAGAAGCAGGGCCTGCCGCTGGTGCCGGACCCGGGTGGCGCGGCCTTCTACGGCCCGAAGATCTCGGTGCAGGCGCGGGACGCCATCGGCCGGACGTGGCAGATGAGTACGATTCAGCTCGATTTCAACTTGCCCGAGCGTTTCGATCTTGAGTACACCGCCGCGGACGGCTCGCGTCAGCGACCGGTCATGATCCACCGGGCGCTCTTCGGTTCGATCGAGCGGTTCTTCGCGGTGCTGCTGGAGCACTACGCCGGCGCCATGCCGCCGTGGCTCGCCCCGGTCACCGTGACCGGCATCCCGATCACCGACGAGCACGTGCCGTACCTGCTGGAGGTCGCGGCCGAGCTGAAGAAGCACGGGATCCGGGTCGAGGTCGACACCTCGGACGACCGCATGCAGAAGAAGATCCGCAACGCACAGCGCTCCAAGACGCCGTTCATGCTGATCGCGGGCAACGACGATGTCGAGGCGGGCGCGGTCTCCTTCCGCTACCGCAACGGCGAGCAGAAGAACGGCGTGCCCCGTGACGAGGCCATCGCCGAGATCGTTGATGCTGTGGCGCGTCGTATCCAGGTGTGAGGTGGGCCCCGCCTGAGCGGGGGTGATCCGAAGATTCGGAACGCGCACCGGAGGAAGGTGCCGTAGGCCCCGCGTTCGCGGGGTTGCGCGGGGCAGGCTCTCGATGAGTCTGCCCCGCGCGGCTTTGCAAGCACCGTCGGGCGAATATGCTGATCAGCATGACGACTGAGCCGGAACTTCAGCGGGGCGTCGGCGAGCCGGACGGCTTCCGCCGCTTGTGGACGCCTCATCGGATGGCGTACATCCAGGGTGAGAACAAGCCCACCGGCCCGGCTCCGGACGACGGTTGTCCGTTCTGCTCGATCCCGTCGCTGAGCGACGAGGAGGGGCTGGTCATCGCCCGGGGGAGCGCCGTGTTCGCGGTGCTGAACCTGTACCCGTACAACGGCGGGCACCTGATGGTGGTCCCGTACCGGCACGTCGCCGACTACACCGACCTGGACGAGGCCGAGACGGCCGAGCTGGCGGACTTCACCAAGAAGGCGATGACGGCGCTGCGGGCGGCCTCCGGGGCGCACGGGTTCAACATCGGGATGAACCAGGGCGCGGCGGCCGGGGCCGGGATCGCGGCGCACCTGCACCAGCACGTGGTGCCGCGCTGGGGCGGGGACACCAACTTCATGCCGGTGGTCGGCCACACCAAGGTGCTGCCGCAGCTGCTGGCGGACACCCGGAAGATGCTGGCCGAGGTCTGGCCGCAGGGCTGATCCACAGCACGGACGTGAGAGGGCCCCACCGAGGATCTCGGTGGGGC
>NZ_JBHVET010000474.1:0-6857 GCF_042802135.1 Kitasatospora sp. NPDC057512 | reverse complement strand
GGGCCCCCTCAAACGAGGGGGCCCTTCGTATCTGAGCGGACGACGAGATTCGAACTCGCGACCCTCACCTTGGCAAGGTGATGCTCTACCAACTGAGCCACGTCCGCAGGTCAAACTATTGAGTTGTGCTGTGCTCGCGCACTGCGAGCGGACGACGAGATTCGAACTCGCGACCCTCACCTTGGCAAGGTGATGCTCTACCAACTGAGCCACGTCCGCATGGTGCCTGGTGGGGCACCCGCCGCCTCTTCGGATCTCTCCGTTGCGGCGACGAGGAATACTCTACAGCATCGTTCGGGGTGGTCGCCCCACCCTTTCGGACCGGGCGGGCGGGGCGACCGGGGAGCGGGCTCCCCGCGGGGCTCAGTTCGCCTCGGCGAACGCCTCGTACACGTGCTTGGGGATGCGGCCGCGGGCCGGCAGTTCCATCCCGCGGGACAGGGCCCAGGCGCGGACGGCGGCCGGGTCCGGGGTGAGGGCGGTGCGCCGGAAGGACTTTCCGGTGCGGCTCTGCCGGCGGCCGGCGGCGACGAACGGAGCGAGGGCCTCCCGCAGCTTTTCCGCGTTGTCCACGGACAGGTCGATCTCGTACGACTTTCCGTCGACGCCGAAGTGGACGGTTTCGGCGGCGGCGCCGCCGTCCAGGTCGTCGGAGAGCGTGACAACTACACGCTGAGCCATGGGTGTCAATCCTCTCGGGCAATTCGGCCGCCGGTCCGAGGGGGTACCGGGGCCTGATGTGCACCAACTCGCGCAAGCACGTACGGGCGGGCCGGGCGGCTCGCCTGATACGCAGCACTTGCCGCGACAGGTGGCCCTATTCTGCACCCGAAGGGGGCCGAAATCGAAGAGTCCGGCATTCTTTTCCGGATATTCACGTCTCTTCGGCGGGTTCCTTGATACCGATGTGCGGGTCGGGCGGTTCTGTCCCCAAGTGCCGTATTCGGGTGTTCTCCGGAGGGCGTCGTTCCGAGTGCCGAATCCGGGGAAACCGGCCGGCCCGGGCGGGTGCCGAGGGTGCCGGATCCCTTGCTGCGTAAGGGTCTGGGGTCTACGCGCGTCGCTATGCCCGGCCAGCAATCCTGCCCGAAACCACCGGTAGTCTGGAGTTCCCCCGCCTCACCGAAGACACCACCGGGAGTGCCAGTGGCACGCGTCGTAGTCGACGTCATGCTCAAGCCGGAGATCCTCGACCCCCAGGGACAGGCGGTGCAGCGTGCACTGCCCCGTCTCGGATTCACCGGGATCGCCGACGTCCGCCAGGGCAAGCGTTTCGAGCTGGATGTGGAGGGCCCGGTCGACGACGCGGCGCTCGCCCGTATCCGCGAAGCCGCCGAGACCTTTCTCGCCAACACCGTGATCGAGGACTTCACCGTCCGGGTCGAGGAGGAGGGCAAGTGACCACCCGCGTAGGCGTCGTCACTTTCCCCGGCTCCCTCGACGACCGCGACGCCCGGCGGGCGGTCCGTCTCGCCGGCGCCGAGCCGGTCGCCCTCTGGCACCGTGACAAGGATCTCCACCAGGTCGACGCCGTCGTCCTGCCGGGCGGATTCAGCTACGGCGACTATCTGCGCTGCGGTGCCATCTCCCGGTTCTCGCCGGTGATGGAGACCGTCATCGAGCAGGCGAAGCTCGGAATGCCGGTGCTCGGTATCTGCAACGGCTTCCAGGTGCTCTGCGAATCGCACCTGCTGCCCGGTGCGCTCACCCGGAACGACTCGCTGCACTTCATCTGCCGCGACCAGAAGCTGCGCATCGAGAACGCCGGCACCGCCTGGACCGGGGATTACTCCGCCGGCCAGGAAATCGTCGTCCCGCTGAAGAACGGCGAGGGCCGCTTCGTCGCCGAGGAGCGGGTGCTGGACGAGCTGGAGGCGGAGGGCCGGGTCGTCGCCCGTTACCTGGACGTCAACCCGAACGGTTCGTACCGCGACATCGCCGGCATCACCAACGCCGCCGGCAATGTCGTCGGCCTGATGCCGCACCCGGAGCACGCCGTGGAGCCGCTCACCGGTCCGACCACCGAGGGCCTGGGCTTCTTCACTTCCGTCCTGAAGCAGCTGGTGAACGCCTGATGAGCCTCGACACCGTCAAGAACGCCGAGCAGACCCCGGACGCCGCCCAGCCCTGGGCCGACCTCGGCCTCAAGGAGGACGAGTACGCGCGCATCCGCGAGATCCTCGGCCGCCGTCCCACCGGCGCCGAGCTCGCCATGTACTCGGTCATGTGGTCGGAGCACTGTTCGTACAAGAGCAGCAAGGTCCACCTGAAGCAGTTCGGCGAGAAGAAGCCGGATTCGGACGCGATGCTCGTCGGCATCGGCGAGAACGCCGGTGTCGTCGACGTCGGCCAGGGTTACGCGGTCACCTTCAAGGTCGAGTCGCACAACCACCCGTCGTACATCGAGCCCTACCAGGGCGCGGCCACCGGCATCGGCGGCATCGTGCGCGACATCCTGGCGATGGGCGCCCGCCCGGTCGCCGTGATGGACCCGCTGCGCTTCGGTGCGGCCGACCACCCGGACACCCGGCGCGTGCTGCCCGGGATCGTCGCGGGCATCGGCGGCTACGGCAACTGCCTGGGCCTGCCGAACATCGGCGGCGAGGTCGTCTTCGACTCCTGCTACCAGGGCAACCCGCTGGTCAACGCGCTGTGCGTGGGCGTCATGAAGCACGAGGACATCCACCTCGCGCAGGCCTCCGGCGCCGGCAACAAGGTCGTCCTGTACGGCGCCCGCACCGGTGGCGACGGCATCGGCGGCGTCTCGGTGCTCGCCTCCGAGACCTTCGACGACACCAAGCCGGCCAAGCGCCCGGCGGTCCAGGTCGGCGACCCGTTCCAGGAGAAGCTCCTGATCGAGTGCACCCTGGAGATCTTCCGGGAGAAGCTCGTCAAGGGCATCCAGGACCTCGGCGGCGCCGGCCTGTCCTGCGCCACCAGCGAGCTGGCCTCGGCCGGCTCCGGCGGCATGCGGATCGAGCTCGACACCGTGCACCTGCGCGACCACACGCTCTCGCCGGAGGAGATCCTCATGAGCGAGTCGCAGGAGCGCATGTGCGCGATCGTCGAGCCCGACAAGATCGACCGCTTCCTGGAGATCTGCGAGAAGTGGGACGTCATCGCCAACGTCATCGGTGAGGTGACCGACGGCGAGCGCCTGGAGATCTACTGGCACGGCGAGCTCGTGGTGGACGTCCCGCCGCGCACCGTCGCCCACGAGGGCCCGACCTACCAGCGCCCGTACGCCCGCCCCGACTGGCAGGACGCGCTGCAGGCCGACGCCCCGACCGCCGAGCGGCTGGCCCGCCCGACCACCGGCGAGGGCCTCAAGGCCGACCTGCTGAAGGTCGCGAGCCACCCGAACCAGGCCTCCAAGTCCTGGATCACCGACCAGTACGACCGCTACGTGCTCGGCAACACCGTGCTCTCGGTCGGCGAGGACTCGGGCATGATCCGGATCGACGAGGAGACCAACCTCGGCGTCTCGGTCGCCACCGACGGCAACGGCCGCTTCGCCAAGCTGGACCCGTACACCGGCGCCCAGCTGGCGCTGGCCGAGGCGTACCGCAACGTCGCGGCCGGCGGTGCCAAGCCGCTCGCCGTCTCCGACTGCCTCAACTTCGGCTCCCCCGAGGACCCGGACGTGATGTGGCAGTTCGCCGAGGCCACCCGCGGCCTGGCCGACGCCTGCCTGGTGCTCGGCACCCCGGTCACCGGCGGCAACGTCTCGCTGTACAACCAGACCGGCGAGGTCGCCATCCACCCGACCCCGGTGGTCGCGGTGCTCGGCGTCATCGACGACGTCACCCGGCGCACCCCGCTGGCCTTCGCCGAGGAGGGGCAGCTGCTCTACCTGCTCGGCGACACGGCGGACGAGCTCGGCGGCTCGGCCTGGTCGCAGGCCGTCCACGACCACCTCGGCGGCCTGCCGCCCAAGGTGGACCTGGAGCGCGAGCGGCTGCTCGGCGACATCCTGATCGCCGCCTCGCGCGACGGCATGATCGACGCCGCGCACGACCTGTCCGACGGCGGTCTCGGCCAGGCGCTGGTGGAGAGCTGCCTCAAGGGCGGCCACGGTGCGCGGATCGTCGTGCCCGAGGGCCAGGACCCGTTCGTCCTGCTGTTCTCGGAGTCGGCCGGCCGCGCCGTCGTGGCGGTGCCGCGCAGCGAGGAGCTCCGCTTCAACGACATGTGCACCGCGCGCGGCCTGCCGGCCACCCGGATCGGTGTCGTGGACGGCGACAGCCTGGACGTCCAGGGCCAGTTCAGCGTCTCGCTGGCGGAGCTGAAGGACGCCCACACTGGCGTCATCGAGGCCCTGCTGGCCTGATCGGCCTGTTCGAGGGGCGGGCGGTTCCTGGTGAACCGTCCGCCCCTCGTCGTATGTTGGGCCCCATGCCCGCCAAGCCCCGTACGTACCAGCCGCAGAAGGTCCGCGCCGCGCTGGCCGCCCAGACCAGGGCGCTGCGTGCCGCCGTGGACGCGCTCACCACGGAGCAGCTGGACCTGCCGACCCGGTTGGGGCGGTGGCGGGTCCGCGAGCTGCTCGCCCACCTGGCCGTCCAACTCGACCACGTCCCGGCGCACCTGGACGACCGGCCGCAGGGGCGGGCGCCGCTGGACCTGTCGGGCTGGGCGGCCGGGGTCGCCGCCGTCGCGCCGCTGCTGGACGAGCAGGCCCGGGAGCGGAGCGCGGCGGAGTTCGCCGGGGACGCGGCCTCGGTGGCGGCCGCCTTCGGCCGGGCCGCGGACGCGCTGCTCGCCCTGCTGGAGCGGCCCGAAGCCGCCGACCCGGCCCGGCGGTTCGAGATCCGGCTGGGCTCGATGACGCTCTCCGACATGCTGGTGACCAGGCTGGTGGAGACGGTCGTGCACGCCGACGACCTGGCCGCCGCGCTCGGGCCCGACGCCTTCCCTGGCTCCCAGGTCTTCCCTGGCTCCCCGGGCTCCCCGGGCTCCCCGGGCTCTCGGGCCCTCCCGGCCTTCCCGCACGACCGGCAGGCCGTCGCGGCCGTCACCCGGCTGCTGGCCGACGCCTTCGCCGACCGCGCCCCGGGCGGCGCGGTCGAGCTGCGGATCCCGCCGTACGCGGTGGTGCAGGCCGTCGAGGGCCCCCGGCACACCCGGGGCACCCCGCCCAACGTGGTGGAGACCGACCCGCTGACCTGGATCCGGCTGGCCACCGGCCGGACCGACTGGGCGGCGGCGGTGGACGCGGCCGAGGTGTCCGCCTCGGGGGAGCGCAGCGACCTGCGGGCGTACCTGCCGGTGCTCGGCTAGCCGGCCCCTCGGTGCGGCCGGGGTCCCGCGGGCTACAGGACGGACGGCCCGCTCAGGTACGTGCCCTCCGCCGAGTACGGCCAGGCGTTGGGCGCGCAGCCCTTGAGACCGTAGATCTGCTGCATCATCGCGGGCGCGGGCTTGCCCTCGCCCGGGCAGCCCTCGTGCCCGTGGCCGATCCGGTGGCCCACCTCGTGGTTGACGATCAGGGCCCGGTACTCCTCCAGCGGTCCGCTGAACTGCGGTGAACCGGTGTTCCAGCGCTTGGAGTTGACGAGCACCTGGTTGCCGACGTTGCAGTTGACCTCGCCGTGGGTGTCCAGTCCGGAGGCGCCGCAGATCCGGTCCACGGTGGCCGGTGAGGCGATCTTCACGGTGAAGTCGTACGGGCCGTCGGCGACCAGCTGGAAGCCGTTCCTGCGGTCGTTGGTCCAGCCGCGCTTGTCGCCGAGGATGCCGTGGACCTGCGCGGCGGCGGACGGGGCGTCGATGCCGATGCCGTCCTCGACCTCGACCCGGTAGCGGCGCACGGTGCCGCGTCCGACCGGCTTGGCGGTGGCGGGGGCGACGGTGAAGGTGCCCGCGCCCTTGGCGGGGCCGGGGTCCGGCGCGGCGGGGGCGGGCGGCGGGGTCGGTGTCGGGGCCGGCGGGGGCGTCGGGGTGTCGGCCGGTGCGGGAGCCGGCGCCGGTGCTGCCGGTGCCGCGGTGGCGGCCTGTTCGGCCGGCGGGGCGACCCTCGCCTGGGTGGTCGGGGCGGTGGCCGGGCCCGCCGAGGGGCGGCTCAGCACGACCGCCGTGGCGCCCAGCACCAGGACGGAGAGCACCAGTGCCGTGAGCATGCCAGGGCCGGGTCTGCGCCGCTGTCGGCGGCGTCGGCGACCGCCCTTCCGGGGCGGTGCGGTGCGCCTGCCGACGGATCGGGCTGCAGACATGATCTTCACACTGGCATGGCGAACGGGTGAATGTCCACCTCCTCGGGGGCGGCGCCGGGGCCCGTGGCGGCGGCCCGTCCGGGACGGCGGTTGACCCCTGCGTCTCGGGTGGCAGACTTCAGGGCATGGCGATTCACAGGAATCTTCTCGACGGTCCCGAACCGACCCTGCTCCCGGAGGAGGAGCGGCCCTACCGGATGCTGGCGGAGGAATCGGCCTCCCCGACCCAGGTGGCGGCCGAGTTCCCGGTCTTCTGCCTCGCCTGGGCGATGCTGGCCGACGACGCCTACGCGGCCGGCCGGTACGTCGAGTCGTACGCCTACGCCCGTACCGGCTACCACCGTGGCCTGGACGCGCTGCGGCGCAACGGCTGGAAGGGCCACGGCCCGGTGCCGTGGGAGCACCGCGGCAACCGCGGCTTCCTGCGCTGCCTGGCGGCGCTCGCCCGGGCGGCCGGCGCGATCAAGGAGACCGAGGAGGAGGCCCGCTGCTGGCAGTTCCTGAAGGACAGCAGCGCGGAGGCGTACGCGGAGCTCAAGCAGTAGAGCGATTGAGCCGTAGAGCCGTAGAGAGCGGCAGAGCGGCAGAGCTGTAGAGCGGTAGACACCCCCGACGTACGGGTGCCCCCGGCGGACTCCGCCGGGG
>NZ_JBHVET010000473.1:0-6869 GCF_042802135.1 Kitasatospora sp. NPDC057512 | reverse complement strand
GCCTCACGGCCGTCTGACGGCCCGACAGACCATCTCGCGCGGGTGGAAGAGCCCCGCCGCCCCCTCGGGCAAGGGGAGGCGGGGCCCGGCCCTCCACCGCGTCCCCCACCGGCGGCGAACCGCGACGGCCCCGGCGGGAATCACCGGCCCCGCGGCACGGTTGCCACCGATGGCCCACGAACGGATCGTCCGTTCCCCACGGGCCCCATGACGCACCGTCACGAGAGGGGCAGCACATGAGGATCGGCGACATCGAGGTCCTGGCGGTCATGGACGGAGAGGGCACCGAGACCGCCGCCGAGATCCTCACCCGCCCCGGCACCGACGACCCGTGGGCCTGCCACCAGCACCACCGCGACCCCGACGGCACCCTCCACCTGCCCCTGGGCGGCTTCCTGGTCCGCAGCGCCGGGCGCACCGTCCTGGTCGACGCCGGCGTCGGCCCCCACGACGACGGCCGCTACCGCGGCGGCGCCCTGCTCGACTCGCTCGCCGCCCACGGCGTCACCCCCGCCGACGTCACCGACGTGCTCTTCACCCACCTGCACTTCGACCACGTCGGCTGGGCCAGCGTCCAAGGCCGCCCCGTCTTCCCGAACGCCACCTACCGCGCCCACCGCGCCGACTGGCAGCACTTCGTCACCGGCCCCGCCGCCACCCCCGAAGCCGCCGCCAAGCTCACCCCGATCGAAGGCCAACTGGAGCTCTTCGACACCGACTTCACCCTCGCCCCCGGCATCGACGCCCTCCACCTGCCCGGCCACACCCCCGGCACCACCGCCTACGTCCTGTCCTCCGGCGCACGCCGCGCCCTGCTGCTCGGCGACATCGCCCACTCCGTCGTCCAGTTCAGCGAACGCGACTGGCAGGTGGTCTGGGACCTCGACCCCGCCGCCGCCTCCGCCGTACGCAACCGCATCGCCGACGAGGCCGCCGACACCGACGACCTCCTCGTCGCCGCCCACTTCCCCGGCATGCGCTTCGGCCGCATCCTCACCACCGACGGCCACCGCCGCTTCGTCGCCGTCTGACCACCACCCGCCCGCCGCCGCGCACCGCCCGCCCCGCCCCGCCGCCGAGCATCGCCCGCCGCGCCCCGAAACGCGCGCCGGGTCACGGACGGGCGGGCACCGGCCCCGTACAGTGCCCGCATGTCGGTTGTGATCGCGGGCGGCCACGGCAGGGTCGCACTCCTGACGTCCCGTCTCCTCACCGCCCGGGGCCTACCGGTGACCGGGATCATCCGCCGCCCGGAACAGGCCGCCACCGTACGGGCCGCCGGCGCCCTGCCCGCCGTCGCGGACCTGGCCCGCGCCACCCCCGACCACCTCGCACCCCTGCTCACCGGCGCCCAGGCGGTGCTCTTCGCCGCCGGCGCCGGCCGCGGCGACGCCCCCGGACAGGCCAACCCCGTCGACCACGACGCACCCCTCACCCTCGCCGACGCCTCCCGACTCGCCGGAGTACGACGCTTCGTCATGCTCTCCGCCATGGGCGCCGACCCCGCCATCCACTACCCGCCCGACCCCCTCGTGGAGACCTTCCTACGGGCCAAGGGCAGAGTCGACCAGGACCTGCTCTCCCGCCCCGCCCTCGACTGCACCGTGCTGCGCCCCGCCTGGTTCCGCGACGGGCCCGGCACCGGCCGGGTCCACCTCGCCGAACGCACCGGCCCCGGCGAGATCGACCGGGCGGACGTCGCGGCCGTCCTCGCGGACCTGCTGACCGCGCCCGCCACCACCCCGCGCGTCCTGGAACTCGTCGCCGGCACCGTCCCCGTCCACGAGGCCGTCGCACGAACCGCCCTGCGCCTGGTCGCCGACCGCTGAGGGCGCCGGGGGACCGGGCCGGGTCAGGACCGGGGGCAGAACTCGGCCTCCAGTTCGGAGGTGAACACGGCGATCGGCCAACTGCCGTTGGTCCAGTCGCCGTTGACGTTCGTGGTGAGCAGGTGGCCGCCGTCGCGGGTTCCGAAGGTGTAGGTCCAGGAGCCGTTGATGGCGCCGCCCATGCCCCACAGGGTCGGTCCGCAGTCCAGGGTGACGGCTCCGACGCCGAGGCCGTACGCGGCGTTCGGGATCCACTTGTCGGGCGGTGTCGGGACCATCGTGAACATCTCCCGCTGCTGGGCGGGCGGCAGCAGCCGTCCGCCCAGCAGCGCGGCGAAGAAGGTGTCGAGGTCGCGGGCGGTGGAGACCATGTCGCCGGCGGCGTAGCCCCAGGAGGGGCTGAGCTCGGTCACGTCGTGGACGGGGGCGTCGGGGGCGGGGTCGTCCAGGCGGGTGTAGGCGCGTCCGTGCGGGCCGCGCAGGGCGGTGTCGTCGGGCCCGGGGGTGTAGGTGCCGCTCAGGCCGAGCGGGGTGATGAGGCGCCGTTCGACCTGCTCGGCCAGGCTGGTCCCGGTGACCCGTTCGACGATCAGCCCGGCGAGGACGTAGCCGGTGTCGGAGTACGTCCAGCCGGCGCCGGGGGCGAAGTCGGGGCGGTTGGCGGCGCCGATGCGCACGAGCCGCTCGGGCGTGTAGCGGTCGAAGCGGTGCCGCAGGAAGCCGGTGCCCGCGTTCTCGTCGCGGACCTTCTGGTCCATCGCGTAGTTGTAGACCCCGCTTGTCATGCCGAGCAGCTGCCTCACGGTGATCCGCTCCGGCTCGTAGCCGGGCCCGTCGAGGAGGCCGGGCAGCCACCGCTCCACGCTGTCGTCCAGGTCCAGCCGGCCCTCGGCGGCGAGCTGGAGGACGACGGTGGCGACGAAGGTCTTGGTGGTGCTGCCGATGCGGAACCGGTCCTGGGCGTGGCGGGGGCGCCCGGTGGCCAGGTCGGCGACGCCCGCGGCGCCGAACCAGGCGCGGCGCCCGTCGCGGACCTCGGCGACGATGCCGGGTACGCTGCCCTCGGTCACGGCGCGCTCCAGGACCCGCTGCACGGCGGGGTGCCCGTTCCGGGCGTCCGGGGCGTCCGGGGTCGCGGGTGCCGGCGTGGCGGCGGCGGTGCCGCCCGCGATCAGTGCGGCGGTCAGGGCGGTGGCGGTCAGCGCGGTGGCGCGCCTGGTGATTCCCATGCTGGTGTTCCCCCTCGGCGTGGCTTTCGTGGCCTGGGAAGACGTTAGGAGCGGCTTCACGGTCGGGTCAACGTCAACTCCATTGCCACAGGCGGTCCGTGCAGGTGGGAGCAGGGATATCCGTGCAATGGCCATGCCGACGAATGCAACAGTTGCCTGTGCTCCATTGCAACAGTCGCCGGGGTCGGCCGATACTGGGCCGACCGAGTCCGACCGAGGAGGGGCGGGGACGGATGCCCGGAGCCAGACTGACCCAGCAGGAGCGCCACCGGATCGCCACCGGGCTGGCCGAGGGGTGGGGGTACGGCGAGATCGCCCGGCAGCTCGGGCGGCCGACCTCGACCGTCACCCGGGAGATCGCCCGCAACGGCGGCCCGTCCGGGTACCGCGCCGACCGGGCGCAGCGGGCCACCGTCCAGCGCTCGCGGCGCGGGCGGGCGGCGGCCGGCCGGGAGGCCGTGGCGCAGCCGGCGGTGCCCGGGCGCGACATGGAGGAGGTCCGCCAATTCGGCGACCGGCTGGCCGAGTTCCTGGCGCTCGGCGGCATGCCCCGGATGACGGCGCGGGTGCTGGTCTGCCTCCAGCTCACCGAGGACGGCGCCCTGACGGCGGGCGAGCTGGTGCGGCGCCTGCGGGTCAGCCCGGCGTCCGTCTCGAAGGCGGTCGGCTACCTGGAGGTCCAGGCGCTGGTCCGCCGGGAGCGCGACGGGCGCACCCGCCGGGAGCGGTACGTCATCGACGACGACGTCTGGCACCGCGCGCTGCTGGCCAGTGCCGAGCGCAACGCGGTGCTCGCCGGGATCGCCCGCCACGGCGCCGAACTGCTCGGCCCGGCCACCGCGGCCGGGGCCCGGATGGACGGCGCGGCCGCGCTGCTGGACCGGATCGGCCGGGACATCGTCCGCGGCATCCGGCAGTGGCACGAGGAGAGCCGGCGCGGCCGGCAGGACGCCGGGGCGGGCGCGGGCTGAGCTTGCCTGCCGTGAGCGGCCTTCCGGCCCCGGCCGGGGCGCCGGGTGGTCAGGCTCACCCGGGCGTCGGCGCGGGGCCCGGCGGGTGGGTGTGGTCGAGGAAGGCGCGGACCTGGTGGGCGAAGGCGTCGGGGGCGTCCGTGTGGAGCCAGTGCCCGCTGTGCGGGATCACCGCCAGGCGGGTGTTCGGGCGTTCGCGGGCCATCCGGCGGGCGGTGGCGGGGGTGAGGAGGAAGCTGTCGGCGGCCCGCAGGAGCAGGGCGGGCTGGCGGGAGGCGTTCCAGACGGCCGTGGAGTCGCCGGTGAGGGCGTTCTGCGAGGCCGTCATGTCGGCGGTGTCGAAGAGGAACCCCCAGCCGTCGGGGAACTCGGCGGCGCTGTCCATGAAGTAGCCGGCCGGGACGCCGCGTTCCTCCAGCGCCCGCGCCAGGGCGCGGCGGGTCGGGGCCCGGCGGGGCCAGCCGGACACGTCCAGGACGGGGTGGGTCTCGGGCTCCCGGTTGAGCGTCGTCATGTCGGCGACCACGAGCGCCGCCACGAGCTCGGGGCGCCGGTGGGCGAGGTGGAAGGCGACCGCACCGCCCATCGAGTGCCCCAGGACGGCGGCCGGAGCCAGGCCGAGCGCCTCCAGGAACGCCGCCGCGTCCGCCGCGTAGGCGTCCGGGGTGAACACACCCCCGTTGTCGGACAGCCCGTGCCCGCGCTGGTCGAGGGCGAGGACCCGGTAGCGGCCGGCGAGCGCGGCGGCCAGCGGCGCGAAGATCCGCCCCCGCCCGAAGTGCCCGTGCAGGGCGAGCACGGCCGGCCCGGGGCCGCCGAAGTCCAGATAGGCGAACCGGCGCCCGCCGAGCCGGACGAACGACTCGGCGGGCCGGTCCGCAGGTCCGTCCGTCACCCGTACGCCCCCCTCTCTCTCGAAGTGCCGTGTGCGGCAGGGGAAAACCTATCCCGGGGGGCGCGGACGGCGGCGGGCCCGCTCCGGGGGCCGGTCAGGGGGTGGGGCGGTCAGGTGTAGAGGGCGGCGGCGCGGCGGGTCGCCTCGGCCAGGCGGGAGCGCAGTTCGGGCGGGTGGAGGACCTCGGCCTCCGGGCCCAGGCGCAGCAGTTCGAGGTAGCCGATGTCCCAGGTCTCGACCGGCAGGGTCGCGGTGACCCAGCCGTCGGCGTCCGCCGGGCCCGCGGTGGCCAGGGCGTCGGCGGCGGCGGTCGGCTCCAGCAGGGCGGCGAGGTTCTCGACGGCGAACGGGCTCAGCCGCACCACCGCCCGCTCGCGCAGCATGGCGCGGGTGAACTCCTGTGCCGCCGCGGCCCAGTAGTCGGCGAGGTCGAACTCCGGGTCGCGCTCGAACCGTTCGTCGCCGGCCTCGGCGCTCTCGAAGCGGTCGACGCGGTACGAGCCGACCCGGCCGGAGGTGCCGCGCGCCGCCAGGTACCACTGCCCGGCCTTCAGGACCAGGCCGTACGGCTCCAGCCGCCGCTCCCGGGTGCCGGAGCGCGCCGCGTAGCGGGCGTGCAGGACGCGGTCCTCCCACACGGCGCGCGACACCTCGGCGAGCAGCGCGGGGGTCGGGGCGTCGCGGAACCAGGCCGGCGCGTCGAGGTGGAAGCGCCGGGCGGCGGCCGCGGGGGCGTCGCCCAGGGCGGCGGCGACCTTCAGCCGGGCGGCCAGGGCGTGCCCGGCCAGGCCCATGTCGCGCAGCGGCCCCGGCAGCCCGGCCAGGTGCAGGACCTCGGCCTCGGCGCGTTCGAGGCCGGTCAGGCGGGTGCGGTAGCCGTCGACGAGCCGGTAGCCGCCGCCGCGGCCGCGCTCCGCGTACACCGGCACCCCGGCCTCCACCAGCGCGGCGACGTCGCGCTGCACGGTGCGCTCGGAGACCTCCAGCTCGGCCGAGAGCTCCGCGGCGGTCATCGTCCGCCGGCTCTGCAGGAGCAGCAGCAGCGCGATGGCCCGGCTCGCCCGCACGTCGCCCCTTTCCGTCGCCCGCCTGGTGTCGCCCGGTGGGCCCCGCCCGTCCGCCTGTGCCGCCTGTGCCGCCTGTGTCGGCTGTGTCGGCTGTGTCGGCTGTGCGGCGCGGTGGCCCGGTTCCATTGTCGCCGGGCCCGTGGCCGGGCGCGGGCGGGGCGGGCGGGGTCAGGCCCCGTCGGCCGCCGCGTCGAGCTTGGCGGGGTCGGGGGCGAACGCGGTCATCCACTGCGGGTGCAGCCGGTAGTAGACCACGTCGTTGTCCCAGTCGAAGGCGTCGTGGCCGTAGAAGTCCCGGAAGTACGCGAGCAGTTCGGGCCAGTCGGCGGCCGGCTCGCCGCCGTGCGGGTTGAGGAGCTCCGCGGTGCCGTGGGTGAACACGCCCAGGTCCTCCCCGCGCAGGTGCGCCGCGCTGACGGCGGGCCGGGCGGCGAGGTGCCGGGCCTTGGCGGCGCCGCGCGCGGTGCCGAAGTGCCACCTGCCGTGCAGGAAGTGCCCGTCCACGCCGCTGATCCGCGGCTCGCCCTTCGCCGTCACCGTGGACAGCGCGAGCGTGCACATGCCGGTGAGCACACCGGTGAGCTGGTCGGCGGTGAGCGTGCGCTCGCTGTTGATGATCGACCGCAGGTGCGCGGTGGAGTGGGCGAGCGAGGCGTCGAGGAGGGCCTGGAGCCGCTGGAGCTCCTCGGGTGTTTCGCGCATGGGGGTCCTTGTCTGTCCGTCGTTGCGGCCCGCGCCACACGGCACCGACCGGCGAACCCACTGTCCCCGTGAAACCCGACATCCTCTGTCGTGATTTCCCGCGCTGTCCTGCGGTTTCCGCGCGTCCTGCCGGCCGGCGGTGGGGGAGTGGGAAGTCGGCGGGGCCGACTTCCCAC
>NZ_JBHVET010000472.1:0-6878 GCF_042802135.1 Kitasatospora sp. NPDC057512 | reverse complement strand
CGGGCCCGCCCCGGGCGCCGGGACGGCCGGGGGAGCGGGGTGGGCGGGGGCGGTGAGGACGGCCGCGATCCGCTCCGACTCCCGTTCGGTGGCGGGCAGTTCGACCCGGTCGCGGTGGAACCAGGAACTCGCCGCGGCGCGCACCCGCTCGTGCCGCGGCGCCCCCTGCGGGGCGGTGACCGGCTCCGCCTCGGCGCGCGCCAGCAGCACGTACCGCTCGGCCTCGGGCACCGGGCGGTGGTGGCCGGAGAAGCCGCCGTCGCGCGCCTGGTCGATCCGGCCGGTCTCGTCGCCGTCCAGCAGCCGGTCGCGGTCCCGGGCCTGCAGGGCCAGGCAGAGGCGCCGGGTCAGCAGGAAGACCACCGGCGGCAGCACGACCAGCGCCGTCCGCAGCACCACGGTGAGGGCGTTGACGGAGAGCCCGAAGGCGTATGCGATCACGTCGTTGCCGCCGGCGATCAGCAGCACCGCGTAGACGGTGATCCCGGCGGTGCCCAGCGCGGTGCGGGTGGGCTTGTTGCGCGGGCGGTCGCACAGGTGGTGCTCGCCGGTGTCGGGGTCGAGCCACCGTTCGACGAAGGGGTAGGCGTACAGCGCCGCGAACAGCAGGCCGGGCACCACCAGGGCGGGCAGCAGCACGTTCCAGGACAGGGTGTGCCCGAGCACCCTGGTCTCCGCGGCCGGCATCAGCCGCAGCGCCCCCTCGATGAAGCCGATGTACCAGTCCGGCTGCGCGCCCGTCCCGACCACGTCGGGGCGGTAGGAGCCGTACCGCCAGATCGGGTTGACCTCGGCGAGGAACGCCGAGAGCGCCATCACGCCGCCCACCGCGAACAGCAGGCCCGTCGTGCGGGTCAGGAACTGGGGGAAGAACGGCATCCCCACCACGTTGCGGTTGGTACGGCCGGGGGCGGCCCAGTGGGTGTGCTTCAGCACCACCACCAGCGTCAGGTGCGCCCCGATCAGGGCCAGCAGCAGGCCGGGGACCAGCAGGACGTGCACGGTGAACAGCCGGGGGATGACGTCGTGCCCGGGGAACTCGCCGCCGAAGGCGAACAGGGTGAGGTACGTGCCGACCAGCGGCACCGAGAGCAGCACGCCCTCGGCGATCCGCAGGCCGGTGCCGGAGAGGGTGTCGTCGGGCAGCGAGTAGCCGGAGAACCCCTCCAGCAGCGCGAGGTTGAACAGCGTCACCCCGATCACCCAGTTGAGCTCGCGCGGGCGGCGGAACGCCCCGGTGAAGAACACCCGCAGCAGGTGCACGCCGATTGCCGAGGCGAACAGCAGCGCCGACCAGTGGTGGATCTGACGGATCATCAGCCCGCCCCGCACCTCGAAGCTGATCCGCAGGGTCGACGCGTACGCCTCGGACACCCGGACGCCGTCGAGCGGCAGGTAGGCGCCCTGGTAGACGACCTCGTTCATGCTCGGCCGGAAGAAGAACGTCAGGTAGACGCCGGTCAGCAGCAGCACCACGAAGCTGTACAGCGCGAGTTCGCCGAGCAGGAACGACCAGTGGTCCGGGAACACCTTGCGCAGCAGCTCCCGGCCCGCCTCCGTGACCGGCAGCCGCCCGTCCAGGCGGGCCGTGACGCGCTCGCCGGCGGACGGCTCGTGCCCGTTCGAAGCCCTGGTTTCGTCCACGGCAGGAACCTAGTGGGCCGTGCGGCGCGCGGAGCGGCCGAGCGCGGTCGGCGGCGGCAGAGCACTCCAACGGCGCAACGGGCGGCCGTTGCGGTGGGCCGCCCGCGGACAGCAGCATGACCCGCATGGTGAAACCGAGGAACGTCATCGACCGGGGGGACCTCGTGCTGCGGCGCTGGCGGGGTCAACGGGACTTCGCCGCGGCCTTCACGCTGATCGAGGAGTCCCTGGACCACCTGCGCCCCTGGGAGCCGTGGGTGGCCCGGCACGACGAGGAGCACACCCGCGCCCTCCTCGGCAGGTGCGACACCTGGTGGGAGAGCGGCGAGGTGTACACCTACGCGATCGCCGAGGACGGCGCTCCGGTCGGGATGTGCCAGGCCGCCCGCGCGGCCGAGCCCGGCGGTCGGCGGGTCGGGTACTGGCTGCACCCGGCCGCCACCGGCCGGGGCCTCGCCACCCGGGCGGTCGCGGCGCTGGCCGAGGAGGTGTTCACCCTGCCCGGGGTGGCGTACCTGGAGATCGTGCACGACCGGGCCAACACCGCCAGCGCCGCCGTCCCGCGCCGCCTGGGCTTCACCGAACTCCGCCGGGAGCCGGCCGCCCGGCCCGTCGCCCCGGCCGGCAGCGGGACCGCGGTGGTCTGGCGGCTGGACCGGCCGGTTCGGACCGCCCGGAATAGCCCAAGCGGGGCGTCCGCCGCAATGACGACCTCCGACAACCGCGGGCCGCGACTTCCGTGACGGCATGGCAAGGGCGGCGCCGGTCGACGCGGATAGGCTCCGGACGACCGACACCTTGATCACGATCTCCGGATCGGAGAGGGCGCCACCGCGTGAGCATCCAGCAGATCACCCCCAAGCAGCGGGGCTACCTGATCGTCAACTCCCACCCGGCCGGCAGCGAGGCCACCGTCGACCGCCAGTGGCGGCGCATCGAGCCCGCGGCCGCGACCGGCCGGGCCCCGGTCGTCCTGGTCCTCGGCGCCAGCGCCGGGTACGGCCAGGCGATCCTGCTCGCCGGGCTGCGCCGCCACGGCGTCCGCGGGATCGGCGTCGCCTACGAGGGCGCCGCCACCGAGCGGCGCACCGCCACCGCCGGCTGGTACCGCACCGCCGCGACCTCCGCCCTGGCCGAGGGCAGCGGGGGAGACGTCACCTTCGTCAACGCCGACGCCTACGCCGACGCCACCCGCGCCGAGGTGCTCAAGCTGCTCGCCGAGCGGTACGGCCCGGTCGACCACCTCGTCTACTCGCTGGCCTCGCCCCGGCGCACCGACCCGGCCACCGGCGAGGTCCACCACTCGGTGATCAAGCCGATCGGCTCCCCGTACACCTCGCCGTCCCTGCTCTTCGACGACGGGGCCCCGCGGGTCGGCACCGTCGACCTCGCCCCGGCCGACGAGGCCGAGCGGGCGGCGACCGTCAAGGTGATGGGCGGCGAGGACTGGCGGCTGTGGGTGCGGGCGCTGGCCGAGGCGGACCTGCTCGCCCCCGGCTTCACCACCGTGGCCCTGTCCTACGTCGGCTCCGAGATCACCGCGCCGGTCTACCGGCAGGGCACGATCGGCGCCGCCAAGGAGCACCTGGAGGCCACCGCCCGGGAGCTGCAGACCGGGGTGCTCGCCGACCGCGGCCGGGCGTTCACCGTCGTCGCCGGCGCGGCCGTCACCCAGGCGTCCACCGCCATCCCCTCCATCGCCCTCTACACCTCGCTGCTGCGCAACGTGCTCGGCGAGGACGGCTGGCGCACCACCGACGACCAGGCCGTGGACCTGTGGGAGCAGCTGACCGGCGCGAAGGAACCCGCCCTGGACGACCGGGGCCGTATCCGTCTGGACGGCTGGGAGCTCGACCCCGCCGTGCAGGACCGGGTGCGGGAGCTGTGGGCCGACCCGGCGGCCGCGCTGGCCGCCGACCCGGCCGGGGCCGCCTGGTTCTACAACCAGTTCCGGCAGCTGTACGGCTGGGACGTTCCCGGCGTCGACTACACCGCCGGGGTGGAGACCTCGGTGCCCTGGCCGGGGCGGCGGTAGCGGTCCGGCCGCCGGCGGACCGGGGCCGTTCCGGACCCGGGTCAGGGGGCGCCGGGCTCGTCGAGCAGCAGCTCCAGGAGGGGCAGGGCCGCCTCCAGGGCGCGGCACTGCTCGGGGCTGAGCCGGGCGCTGCGGCGGGCCAGCAGGGCGGTGCGCTCGCGGCGGATCCGGGCCAGCGTCTCCAGCCCGAGCGGGGTGGGGGCGAGCAGCTGGGAGCGTCCGTCCAGCGGGTCGGGGGTCTTGGCGATCAGCCCGTCGGCGACCAGCGGGGTGACCGTACGGACCATGGACGGCACCGCGACGCCCTCGCGTACGGCGAGTTCGCCGAGCCGCAGCGGCCCGTGCTGCTCCACCCGGGCCAGGGCGGAGAGCTGGGCGGCGGTGAGGTCCTGGTCGCCGGAGGCGCGGACCAGCTGGCGGTTGAGCCGGCCGATCGCCAGCCGGAGCCGGACGACGGCCTCGGCGGACAGGCCGCCGCCGTCCGCGCTCACGGCCCGGGCTCCTTCGTCGGTGGGGCGGCGGGCCGCGCGGGGGCGGGCGCGGCGGCGGCCGGCCGCCCGGTCGTCGGCCCGGGGTCCGTCGACGCGGCGCCGGAGGGTGAGGCACCGGACGGTACGGCGCCGGACGGTGCGGAGGCCGGACGCGCGGCGGCGGGCCGGGTCCGCTCGCGCACCAGCGAGGCGGCCGCGGCGACCAGCGACATCGCGATCGCCAGCCAGAACACCACCACCAGGCCGTCGTGGAAGGGCCCCGAGATCAGCTGGGGGAAGAACTCCCGACCGGTCAGCGTCCGGACGTTGTCCGCCGGCAGCTGCCCCAGCACCTGCGGGCCCAGCAGCTGCTGGATCGGGTTGTACCCGAGGAAGGCCGCGAACAGGGTGCCCACCGGCGGCAGCGAGGCGATGGCGTGGGCGTCGGCGGCGGGCACACCCTGGGCGGTCAGTCCGGCGGTGAGCGTGTGCGGCAGCGAGCCCGCCAGGCCGGCCACCATCAGGGAGAAGAAGACGCCGATCGACAGCACCATGCCGGCGTTCTGGAAGGTGGCCCGCATCCCGGAGGCCGCGCCGCGGGCCGCGGCCGGCACGCTGGACATGATCAGCGAGGTGTTGGGGGCGGCGAACAGACCGCCGCCCAGGCCGTTGACGAACACCAGCACGGCGAACCACGGGTAGCCGAAGTCGGTGGGCAGCAGGAGCAGCCCGGCGAAGGACAGCGCCATCACCACCAGTCCGCCGGCGGCGAAGAGCCTGGCCCCGGCGCGGTCGGACAGGTAGCCGGCGATCGGTCCGGCGGCCAGGAAGCCGACCGTCAGCGGGACGAGGTAGATCCCGGCCCACAGCGGGGTGTCGGCGTAGTCGTAGCCGTGCAGCGGCAGCCAGATGCCCTGCAGCCAGATGATCAGCATGAACTGCAGCCCGCCGCGGGCGATCGAGCCCAGCAGGGTGGCCGCGTTGCCGCCCGCGAAGACCGGGTCGCGGAAGAGCGAGAGCGGGAACATCGGCTCGGCGGTGTGGGACTCGACCAGGCAGAAGACGGCGAGCAGGGCCACCCCGCCGAACAGTCCGGCCAGCACCCAGGGGTTGGTCCAGCCCATGGTGTGGCCGCCGTACGGCTGGATGCCGTAGGTGATCGCGGCCAGCAGGGCGGTCAGGCCGACGCCGAAGGTGATGTTGCCCCACCAGTCGATCCGAGCGGGCTTGCGCACCCCGGTCTCGCGCAGCGACCGGTAGGCCCAGACCGTGCCGAGGATGCCGATCGGCACATTGACCCAGAAGATCGACCGCCAGTTCCACTCGGCCAGCAGCCCGCCCAGGACCAGGCCGATGAAGGACCCGGCGATGCCCGCGACGATGTTCACCCCCAGGGCCGTGCCGCGCTGGCGGGCCGGGAACGCGTCGGTGATGATCGCCGCCGAGTTGGCCATCAGCATCGAACCGCCGACCGCCTGCACGACCCGCCAGCCGATCAGCCACAGGGCCCCGGGCCCGCCGTGCAGCGGGTCGAGGGAGAGCGCCACCGAGGTGAGGGTGAAGATCAGGAAGCCCGCGTTGTAGATCCGCACCCGGCCGTGGATGTCGCCCAGTCTGCCGAGGGTGACCACCAGCACGGCGGTGACCAGCATGTAGCCCATCAGCATCCACAGCAGGTAGCTGACGTTGCCGGGCCGGAGCGGGTCCAGGCCGATGCCGTTGAAGATCGCGGGCAGCGAGATCAGCACGATCGAGGCGTTGACGGTGGCGATCAGGGTGCCGAGCGTGGTGTTGGACAGCGCCACCCACTTGTACCGGGGGTGCTCCGGTGCCACACCGTGACGGTCCTGCCGCGGCCGCCCGGTCCTGCCGCCGTCGGGGAGTCGTGTCGCCACCGCTGCCTCCTGCTGGCCGGCCGGGACTGGGCCGGCCGGCGGGTCGGCGTGGGGAATTCGATAGCTTCCGCCAACTAACGATAGTCCGGCGGATGTTCGACCGGTAGACCCGGCCGGGGCACGGGGAGTGCGGGAGCGGTCCGGGGAGCGCCGTCCGTCCGCCCCGTTGACGTCTCAGCCCTCGGCGGACTGCGACGGTCTCCGGGGGCCGCGGTCCAGCAGCCGGACGACGAGCGCCGCCAGCAGGGCCGCGGCCAGCGCGTACCCGGGCAGCCAGAGCGTGGTGGTCGCGGACAGGCAGTCGGCGACGGCGTGCCGGGCCTGTTCGCCCTGGGCGGCGGCGAGCGCGGCGCCGTCCCGGGTGGCCAGGTCGCCGAGCGAGGCCTGGGCCTGAAGCCGGGCGTAGTCGCCCAGGCGGGGGCAGTCGCGGCGGGTGCCCGGCATCGGGAACAGCCAGGACCAGCGCTGCATCGCCGGGGCCAGGGCGAGGGCCACGCACAGTCCGATGACGAGCGTGTAGGCGGCCAGGCTCCGGGCGTAGCCGGACCCGGCGTCCGTCGCGCGGGCCGGCGGGCGGGTGGAGGAGAGGACCACCGCGAGGAGGGTCAGCCCGAGGTAGGTGGAGAACCACTGCCACGAGCCGGAGGAGAGCGAGAAGGCGAGGACGGCGGCCAGCGCGGTGCCCAGGACCCCGGCCCGCGGGGTCACCCCCGGTGCGGGGGCGGGCGCCGGGGCGGTTCGGTGGCTGCGGTCGTCCATGCGCTCTCTCCCCTGGCCGGCGGCGGGCCACCAGTCTCGGGGCGGGGCCATGCCGGGGCTCTCGCACCATGCCGG
>NZ_JBHVET010000471.1:0-6879 GCF_042802135.1 Kitasatospora sp. NPDC057512 | reverse complement strand
CCCCGGCACCGGGCGGAGGGCTCGGTGCCGGGGCCGTCGGGGCACCCGGACGTGGTGTCGAACTCCGGTGGGCGCGCCGGAAGTCGGCCGGGCCGACTTCCCGCGTCGCGCGCTACCGTCCCGGGCGGACGGTGATGTCGGTGATCTCCGCGTCCCGGGAGGCGTCGAGGGCGGCGAGGATCGCCTTGGCGACGGACTCCGGCTCGATCCAGCGGTCGGCGTCGTACTCCTTGCCCTCCTGCTGGTGCACCTTGACCTGCATCGCGGTGGCGGTGCGGCCCGGGTAGACGGAGGTGACCCGGACGCCGTTGGCGTGCTCCTCGTGGCGCAGCGCGTCGGCCAGTGCCTTGAGGCCGTGCTTGCTGGCCGCGTACGCCGACCACTCGGCGTGGGCGTTGAGGCCGGCGCCGGAGTTCACGAAGAGCACGTGGCCCTTGACCAGCCGGATCGACGGCAGCAGGAGGCGGGTCAGCTCGGCGGGGGCGACGAGGTTGACGTTGAGCGTCTCCTGCCAGGCCTTGGGGGTCAGGTCGCCGACCGGGCCGAGCTCGACGACGCCCGCGACGTGCAGGAGGGAGTCGAGCTCGACGGGCAGCTGCTGGTGGCCGAAGGCCCAGGACAGCTTGCCCGGGTCGCCGAGGTCCCCGACGAGGGTGCGGGCCCCGGGGAAGCGCTCCCGCAGCTCGGCGGCCCGGCGGGCGTCGCGGGCCAGCAGCCAGAGCTCGTCCCCGCGTTCGGCGAGTCGCTCGGCGAGGACGGCGCCGATGCCGGAGCCGGCGCCGGTGATCAGATGTGCAGCCATGGACCCGATCCTCTCAGGCCTTGAGCTGGGCGAAGACCTCGGCGGGCGTGTCCGCGAAGGTGATCAGCTCGGCGAGCGGGCGCGGCAGGAAGCCCTCGGCGTCCATCCGCTCCATCTGGGTGCGCAGGCCGGAGTAGAAGCCCTCGGTGTCCAGCACGACCACCGGCTTGTCGAACATCCCGTGCTTCTTGAGCTCCAGCACCTCGGTGACCTCGTCCAGGGTGCCCAGCCCGCCCACCAGGACGACGATCGCGTCGGCCCGGGCCGCCAGCTCCGCCTTCCGCTCGGGGAGGTCGGCGGTCCACACCAGTTCGTCGGCGCCGACGTACGCCTTGTGCCTCAGCATCTCGACCATCACCCCGACGAGCGTGCCCCCGGCGGCCTTCACCTCGTCGGCGAGCAGCCCCATCAGCCCGGCGTTCGACCCGCCCCACACCAGGGTGTGCCCGCCCTCCCCCAGCAGCCGGGCGAACTCGGCGGCGGGGGCGGAGTAGCGGTCGTCGAGCGAGTACGCGGAGCAGAAGACAGAAATGTTCATAGTGTCGTCTGGTCTATCACGCCCCGGACGCACCGCTCACCGCCTTTACCCCGGCCGTCGGCCGCCGCCGTTCAGGCGGTGACGGCCGGGCGCTCGGTGGTGGCGATGGTGGCGGAGCCGACGACGCGGGTGCCGTCGTAGAGGACCACGGCCTGGCCGGGGGCGATGCCGCGCACCGGGGTGTCCAGCCGCACCCGCAGTTCGCCGTCGACGACCGAGGCGCTCACCGGCACCTCCTCGCCGTGGGCGCGGAGCTGGGCGGTGTAGCGGCCGTCGGCGAGGGGCTCGGTGCCGCACCAGCGGGGGCGGATGGCGGTCAGCCCGGTGACGTCGAGGCCCTCGACCGGGCCGACCGTCACGGTGTTGTTCACCGGGGAGATGTCCAGGACGTAGCGCGGCTTGCCGTCGGCGGCCGGGCGGCCGATCCGCAGGCCCTTGCGCTGGCCGATGGTGAAGCCGTACGCGCCGTCGTGCTCCCCGAGCTTGGTGCCGTCGGCGTCGAGGATGTCGCCGGGCGCGGTGCCGAGGTGCTTGGCGAGGAAGCCCTGGGTGTCGCCGTCGGCGATGAAGCAGATGTCGTGGCTGTCGGGCTTCTTGGCGACGGCCAGGCCGCGGCGCTCGGCCTCGGCCCGGATCTCCTCCTTGGTGGTGTCACCGAGCGGGAAGAGCGAGTGGGCGAGCTGGTCGGCGTCGAGGACGCCGAGGACGTAGGACTGGTCCTTGGCGGAGTCGACGGCCCGGTGCAGTTCGCGCGCGCCGGACGGCAGGTCGACGATCCGGGCGTAGTGGCCGGTGCAGACGGCGTCGAAGCCGAGGGCGACGGCCTTGTCCAGCAGCGCCGCGAACTTGATCTTCTCGTTGCAGCGCAGGCACGGGTTGGGCGTGCGCCCGGCCGCGTACTCGGCGACGAAGTCGTCGATGACGTCCTCGCGGAAGCGCTCGGCGAGGTCCCAGACGTAGAAGGGGATGCCGATCACGTCGGCCGCCCGCCAGGCGTCCCGGGAGTCCTCGATGGTGCAGCAGCCGCGCGCGCCGGTCCGGAAGGACTGCGGGTTGCTGGACAGCGCCAGGTGGACGCCGGTCACCTCGTGCCCCGCTTCGACGGCGCGGGCGGCGGCGACGGCGGAGTCGACTCCGCCGGACATCGCCGCGAGCACGCGCAGACGGCCGGTGGACGGAGTGGTCGGGGCCCCCGGGAAGTCAGTCATGATGGCAACAAGGGTACGGGGTGGCCCGGCTGTTCCCGGAAGACGGGATCAGCGCCGGACGGCCAGGACCGGTGCCGCGCCGCCGGGATCAGCGCCGGACGGCCAGGACCGGTGCCGCGCCGACGGGATCAGCGCCGGACGGAGGCCAGCCCGGCGTTGCGCGCCCGCTGCACGGCCGGCCCGATGGCCGCCGCCAGCGCCGTCACGTCCTCCCGCACCGAGGTGTGGCCGAGCGAGAACCGCAGCGAAGCGCGCGCCAGCAGCGGGTCGACGCCCATCGCGAGCAGCACGTGGCTGGGCTGCGGCACCCCGGCGGAGCAGGCGGAGCCCGTCGAGCACTCGATGCCCTGGGCGTCCAGCAGCATCAGCAGGGCGTCGCCCTCGCAGCCGGGGAAGGAGAAGTGCGCGTTGGCGGGCAGCCGCCCGGCCGTGGACGGGTCACCGTTGAGGATCGCGTCCGGGACGGCGGCCAGCACCGACGCCACCAGTTCGTCCCGCAGCGCGCCCAGCGTGACGGCGTGCTCGGCCCGGTGCTCGACGGCCCAGGCCGCGGCGGCCGCGAAGCCGGCCGAGCCGGGGGCGTCCAGGGTGCCGGAGCGCACGTCGCGCTCCTGCCCGCCGCCGTGCAGCAGCGGTACGGGCGCGGCGCCCCGGGAGAGCAGCAGCGCGCCGATGCCGAACGGGCCGCCGATCTTGTGCCCGGTGACGGTGAGCGCGGTGAGGCCGGATTCGGCGAAGGAGACCGGGACCTGACCGAGTGCCTGCACCGCGTCGGCGTGTACGGGGATGCCGTACTCGGCCGCCACGGCGGTCAGTTCGCGGACCGGCTGGACGGTGCCGACCTCGTTGTTGGCCCACATCACGGTGACCAGCGCCACCGACGCCGGGTCCCGCTCGATCGCGGACCGCAGCGCCTCGGGGTGCACCCGGCCGTACTCGTCGACCGGCAGGTACTCGACGGCCGCGCCCTCGTGCTCGGAGAGCCAGTGCACCGCGTCGAGCACCGCGTGGTGCTCGACCGGGCTGCACAGCACCCGGGTGCGGGCCGGGTCGGCGTCCCGGCGGGCCCAGTACAGGCCCTTGACCGCGAGGTTGTCGGATTCGGTGCCGCCGCCGGTGAGCACGATCTCGCTGGGGCGGGCGCCCAGCGACTCGGCCAGCGACTCCCGGGACTCCTCGACCACCCGGCGGGCCCGGCGGCCGGCCGCGTGCAGGGCCGAGGCGTTGCCGACCACCCCCAGGTGCGCCGTCATCGCGGCGATCGCCTCGGGCAGCATCGGCGTGGTCGCCGCATGGTCCAGGTATGGCATAACCATCCGATTGTAGAGCGCCGCGGGGGGCGGGGTTCCGGCCCGGGGCACCGATCCAGCCACCGCCCGCACGGGGCGGACGCACCACGGCCGGACGGCCGCGTCCGGTCCTGGTTTGTACCACCGAGCCACCCAGCGGTTAGCCTGACGCCACCAGTCAGCCGGATCCACGGGGAACGCCATGTCGCAGTCGGTCGACCGCGCGCTGACCCTGCTCGACGCGCTCGGCGACGCACCGCTCTCGCTGGAGCAGGCCGCCAGCAGCCTCGGGGTGCACAAGTCCACCGCCCTGCGGCTGCTGCGCACCCTGGAGGAGCACGGCTTCGCCCGCCGCCAGCCGGACCGGCGCTACCGGATCGGCGGCCGGGTGCTCTCGCTGGCCCACCGGGCGCTGGAGGACTTCGACGTCCGGCAGGTCGCCGCGCCGTACCTGGCCGCGCTCAACGCCCGCTGCGGCTACACCGTCCGGCTCGCCGTGCTGCACGACGGCGAGGTGCTCTACCTGGACGAGGTGGCCGGGCCGCCGGGTGCCGAGCCGTCCCGGATCGGGCGCCGGGCCCCGGTCGAGGGGACGGCGGTCGGCCGGGTGCTGCTCGCCGGACTGTCCGCGGACGACGCCCGCGCGGAGCCCGAGCTGGCGGCGGTGCGCCGCCGGGGCTGGGCGGCCGAGTCGCGCGAGCACCGCGAGCCGGTGACCTGCGTGGCCGCGCCGGTCGCGGGCAGCGGCGGGCGGACGGTCGCGGCCTGCGCGCTGAGCGCCCCGGCGAGCGAGGTGCCGCCGGCCGAACTGGCCAGGATGGTGCCGGAACTGCTCTGCACGGCCGAGGCGATCTCGCTCGCGTACGGCGGCTCGCCTACTCCTCGCTGGTGCGAGAACCGTTGCGGTGCCAGGCCCGCGGGGCACGCCAGCCGTACTTCAGGGCGAGCATCCGCAGCCCGAAGGCGGTGAGCGCGGCGGCGGTGCCGGTCATGCCGGTGAGCCGGTCGGTGGCGATCAGCAGGGCGACCACGGTGGCGCCGACCAGGGCCGGGACGGCGTAGATCTCCCGGTCCCAGCGCAGCAGCGAGGGGATCTCCCCGGCGAGTATGTCGCGGATCACGCCGCCGCCGGCCGCGGTCACCATGCCGAGCGCGATCGCGGCGACGGCGCCGAGTCCGAAGTCGTGCGCCTTGGCGGTGCCGGTCACGCAGAACAGCCCGAGCCCGAGGGCGTCCAGGGTCTGCACCGCCCGGTTGATCCGTTCGACCTCCGGGTGCAGGAAGAACACCACCAGGGCGGCGCCCAGCGGGGTCACGAAGTAGCCGAGGTTGGTGAACGCGGCGACCGGGGTCGCGCCGATCACCAGGTCGCGCATCACGCCGCCGCCGAGGGCGGTGACCTCCGCCAGCACACAGATGCCGAAGATGTCCATGTTCTTGCGGACGGCGAGCAGGCCCCCGGAGAGGGCGAAGACGAAGATGCCGACGAGGTCCAGCGACTGCTGGACGTCGGTCGGGAAGAGCTGGGATGTCACCGTCCATGTGTACCCGATGCGCACGGATGCGCCGGTGAACGTCCGTTCTCCGGATACGAACGCACCGCCGGAACGGCGGCGAACCGCTTGCGCGCCGTGCGGCCGGACCGGCTCGGCTAGCCTCCGCCTGTGAAGCTCGTGAAGCCCAGGTCGGCACCGGCGTCACCGCCGAAATCGCCCGAGCCGCCGGACTCCCCCGTCCCCGCCTCCGCCAGGCTCGGCTGGCTCGACGCGCTGCGCGGCATCGCCGCCCTCGCCGTCGCCATGCACCACTTCGGACTGCTCGGCAAGATCCCCCACGCCGACCGGGTGCCGCGCCACCTGGACCTCGGCCTCTTCGGCGTGATGCTGTTCTTCCTGGTCAGCGGGTACATCATCCCGGCCTCGCTGGAACGGCGCGGCGACGTCCGGGCGTTCTGGACCGGGCGGATCTTCCGCATCTACCCCGCGGTGGCCGTCACGATCGTGGCGAGCCTGTTGGTGCTGCCCCGCGGCGGCCAGATCGTCCAGAGCTTCCCCTTCGACCACCCGGTGCTGTCGCTCGCCGCCAACGGCCTGCTGCTCCAGGACCTGCTGGGGGTGCCCAGCACCATCGGCGTGATGTGGTCGCTCACCTACGAGATGGTCTTCTACTACTTCGTGTGCGCGCTGTTCGTGCGGGGGTGGCACCGGCACAGCGCGCCGATCGCGGTCGGCTTCGCGTCCGTCGCCCTGGTCCTCGGCACCTGGCTGCCGATCGGCGGGATCTCGGTGGACCTGGCGGCCACCCGGCACCTGGTGGCGGTGGCCGGGATCGTGGTGCTGATGGCGATGGTCTGCATCGCCACCGCCCGTCCGGACCTGACCCGTTGGGGCGCGCTGCTGCTCGGCGGCCTGGGCCTGGTGCTGATCACGGTGAACAACCGGACCTTCGGCTTCGAGACCATGCTGATCTTCGCGACGATGTTCGCCGGCACCGTGCTGTACCGGCTGGAGCACGGCCTGCTCGACCGGCTCCCGGCTCTGCTCTGCTGCGCCTTCGTGGTCGTCGCCGGCGTCACGGTCGGCTACCTCTACAACCGCGACACCGCGCTCTGGCACACCTGGACCCCCTCGTGGCAGTCCTTCTCCTTCGCCTACCTGGCCGCCTGGGCCCTGTTCGCGGCGGCCATGCTGCTGCGCCGCCGCCGCTTCCCGCGCTGGCTGAGCGGGCTCGGCACGATCAGCTTCTCGGTCTACCTGCTGCACGGCCCGCTGATGTACTTCCTCGGCTGGAGGCTCCAGGGCTACCCGCCGATCGTCGGGCCGACGGGGCAGGCCGCGCTCACCCTCGGCTACCTGGGGGCGCTCGTGGTGCTCTCCTACCTGTCGTACCGGCTGGTCGAGATCCCGTTCCAGAACCTCGGCCGCAGGGTGGTCCGGGCGCTGGACCGCCGCTTCCCGGCCCCCGCCCCGGGCCCGCGCGCACCGGAGCCGAAGCCCGTACCGGAGCCGGCCGCCGGCGCCTGAGGCCCGGACGCCGAAGAGG
>NZ_JBHVET010000470.1:0-6892 GCF_042802135.1 Kitasatospora sp. NPDC057512 | reverse complement strand
CCGCGGGGCTGCGCCGTTCGCAGCAATGCGCGCCTCACATCCGGGAGATGCGCAGGTACCGCTTGAGGTCCGGCAGGCTCTGCCAGACCAGTGCGCCGATCCCGGCCAGCAGGGCCGCGCAGAACAGTTTCCTCAGCATGGTGTTGTCTCCTTCTCCGGCTGCGCGGCCTCGTCCACGACCCGCAGGACCATCCGCACCGCCTCCGCCACGGCGGCGGTGACGGGCTCGCTGAGCCCGATGCCCTCCTCCAGCGAGGCCGGCTCGCAGCCGACCACCAGGACGCGTTCGGGCGGCTCCCCGCCGGTGCCGGCGGCGAGCGTGGCGAGCAGCGCCAGTACGGCGTCGGGCCCCATCCGGTGCCCGTCCAGGGCGGGCGGCTCCGGCGGCTGTTCGGCGGCCGCCTCGATCAGGTAGAGGGTGCCGGGCGCCCCGCCCCGGCGGACGGCGTCCACCAGGACGGCGGTGCGGTGGCCGTCGAGCAGCCGGTAGGCCAGGTCGACGCCGCGCACGCCGACGTCGACCACCTCGACGCCGGCCGGCAGCGGGTGGGCGGACAGCCGCCGTACGGTCTCGACCCCGAAGCCGTCGTCGCCGAGGAAGATGTTGCCCACCCCGGCGACCAGCACCGTACGGTCCGTCATGGCCCCTCCACCGGAGCGCCGCCGACCGGCGGGGCGGTCCCGTCCAGCGGCGTGACCTCGTCGGGCTGGAAGTAGCGGAAGCGCCCCTGGGCCCGCCACAGGTCGGCGCCCGGGTCGTCCTCCACCGTGACGGCCAGGTGCACCGAGCCGTCGAGGTCGTGCAGCACCGCCTCCACGACGCCGGTCCGCCCGTCCAGGAAGAGGTCCTGGGCGTCGGTGCGCCGCCGTCCGGGCCGCAGCAGCACCCGGCTGCCGGCGCCCACCTGCCGGCCGTCGACCAGCACCCGGTCCCGCTCGGGGTCGACCCCGGGGTCGTCGCCGGGGTCCCACCAGGGCTGCTCCGGCCGGCCGAGGGCGGTGCTGCCGGTGGCCTCCCGCAGCCCGCGGATCGCGCCGTGCAGCCGGTCCAGCACCTCCGGCGGCATGGACTCGGCCAGGTCGATCACCGCGCCGGCCCGGTCGTCGGTGCCCCGGGCCTCGCGCTTCTCCTCCTCGGTCAGGGCCGCCGTCCGCAGCGCCAGGATCTCGTCGATCTCGGTGGCGTCGTACAGGGTGCCGAGGCTCTCCGGGGCGATCCGCGGGTGGTCCTCCAGGATGATCGGCGAGGACAGCACCACCCCGCGCTCGCCCTCCGGCCCGGCCAGCACCGGCCAGGTGCGCTCGTTGCGGCACCGCTCGACGGCCGGGCGGGCCCACTCGGGCGGGTCGGTGACGGACAGGAAGCGGCCGTGCTCCAGCCCGAGCAGCAGGTGCGCGGAGACCAGCGAGCGCGGCAGCGCCTGGTCGCGGGTGGCGTGCCGGGACGGCCGCCAGGCGGAGCTGTTCTCCACCTCCACGGTCAGCCGCTGCGCCCGGTACGGGCCGGGCAGCTCCTCGGCCCGCAGCCAGAGCAGGCCGTCGACCTGCTCGCGGCGCCGTATCACCCGGCCGACGACGGCGTCCCGCTCGTGCACCAGCCCGGTCTCGCCGACGCCCGGCAGCCGGAACGGCCGCTGCACCCCCTCACCGGCCAACTCCTCGACCGGCACCAGGAGTTCGATCCTCTCCTCGACGCCCTCATCCCATTCGACGAGGTCCCGGTCGGCCAGCTCCAGCCGCTCCACGGACTCGAAGCCGGCGGCGGTGGCCTGTTCGACGGTGCGCCGCCGGACCCGCAGGAAGCGCAGCTCGACCGCCAGCCGGTCCGCGTCCCGCGCCTCCATCAGGCACTCGGTGCGCTGGTGGGAGTGCTCGCCGCCCTGCGCGGTGTACTCGGGCGGCACCAGGACGCCGAACTGCCAGCGCAGCCGGTTCTTGGCCGCCGAGGCGCGGTACGGGTAGAGCACGTAGCCCTCCAGCAGCACCGCGTCGGCGATCTGCCGGGCGGCCGCGAAGCCGCGCTCGATCCGCTCCGGGAGGCCGCTCACCGGGCCCCCTCCCCGATCGCCGCGGCCGCGAGCAGCTCGCGCACCGTCGCCTCCCAGGAGGGCAGGGCCCGCCGGGAGCGGTAGGCCAGCAGCTCGGCCATGACGTCCTCCGGCAGCCGCAGCCAGCCGCTGCCGGGGAAGTGCCGGTCGATCGCCTCCCGCCAGACCCCCACCGGCATCCGTACCCGGGCCTCCCGGTCCCAGGGCACCGGGCTGACCTGGAAGCCGCCGGGGCCGGCGAAGGCGGTGCCGGAGAAGAGCAGCAGCAGCGGCACCTCGCCGCCGTCCAGCGCCCGGAAGTAGCGGGCCGAGGCCACCTCCTGGTCGTAGGTGCAGGGCACCGCGAGGTCGATCTCGGTCTCGCCGGTGAAGCCGGGAACGAGCAGCGGCACGGTGGCGAACTGGATCGGGTTGAGCGTGGTCGCCCAGCGCTCCCGTCCGCCGAACAGGTCGGCCAGCCGCCCGCCTTCGGCCTCGCCGTACGGCCGGCGGACGGGTTCGATCCGCAGCTGGCACTGGAGGGCGAGGGCGTGCACCCGGGTGTCGGCCGGGGCCGTGATCCGCAGCCGGAACACCAGGGTCGGCCCGGCCGCGTACGGGTCGGAGCGCACGCCGGTGCAGGCGAAGCCGAGCGCCGTCACGCCGTCACCTCCGCGGGCAGCGGGCGGGCCCGGTCGGCCAGTCGCGCGAAGAACGCGTCGAGTTCGGCCCGCGCCTCGGCGCCGCCGTCGAAGCCGTGCCAGCACCGCCGCAGCCGGCCGACCAGCTCGTAGCAGATGTCGATCGGCACCAGGAAGCACGCCACGCGCTCCTCGGTGCGGCGCACCAGCAGCGCCTCCACGTCGGGTTCCAGGGCGGCGGCCAGCCGGCTGCCGCCGAGGGCGCGCTGCCAGGCCTGCTCGTCCAGTTCGCTCTCGGTGGCGCCGGCCGGGCCGGGGTAGAAGGCCAGCAGCTGGTCCAGCACGGTGCTGCGGAACAGGAAGGCGGTGCCGACCGGGATGCCCAGCACCGTCCAGGCCTGCTGGTCCAACTCCCGTTCCGGGTCGGCGAGGTAGCGGTCCGGCACGGTGCGGAAGCGGCCGCCGGCCGCGCCCGGCTGCTGGAACAGCAGGCCGCAGGCGGTGCAGGCGCAGGCCAGGGCGCGCTCCTCGACGTCCACCAGGTGGCGGTGGCCGCCGGGCAGGTCCCGGCCGCAGAACGCGCACTGTTCGGGGCGCGGCGGCGCCGGTTCGCGCAGCCGGTGCAGCAGGGCGGTCCCGTCGCGGGAGATCCGGCGGGTGTTCATCGCGCCTCCGCGGGCTGCGGCGGGCGGGTGCCGATCTGGAGCAGCTGCGGGGCGCGTTCCAGTTCCACGGCCGTCACCTCGGGCGCGTGGCAGGCGAGGACGGCCTCCACCTCCTGTTCGCCGCAGCCGCAGCCGGTGGCCGTGCGGCGCAGCCGCAGGACGCCGGTGGTCTGGTCGAAGCCGGCCGGCTCGACCCGCTCGGGCAGGGCCGCGAGCGCCCGGTCGATCCGGGCGGGGAGGTCCTCGGGGTGCAGGTCGTGCAGGAGCAGCAGCCCGGCCACGACCGGGTCGTCCAGCATCCGGTCCAGGGCGGGCGGGGGCAGCGCCGGCACCAGCCGGGCGAGGCCCTGGCCGTAGAACTCCATGAGGTCGCGGACCAGTTGCTCGCCCGCCCGCTCGGCGTCGGCGCCGCTGACGGCCAGCGCGTCCAGGGCCTGCTGGATCCGCAGCCCGGTCTGCTCGGCCGTCATGCGGTGAGCCCGCTCAGGCCGGTGGGCACGTGCATGGTCTGCACGGTGCGCCCGCCGCCGACGTACATGTGCACGCCGCAGGGCAGACAGGGGTCGAAGCTGCGGACCGCGCGCATGATGTCGATGCCCTTGAAGGTGTCCGGCGGGTTCTCCTCGAAGATCGGGGTGTTCTGCACCGCGTCCTCGTACGGGCCGGGCGTGCCGTAGCTGTCCCGGACGCTGGCGTTCCACGGGGTGGGCGGGTACGGGTGGTAGTTGGCGATCTTGCCGTCGCGGATCACCATGTGGTGCGAGAGCACGCCGCGCACGGCCTCGGTGAAGCCGCAGCCGATCGACTCGTCCGGCACCTCGAAGCGCTCCCAGGTCTGGCTGCGCCCGGCGCGGACCTCGTCCAGCGCCTTCTCGGCGAAGTGCAGGGCGGCGGCGGCCGCGTACGCCTGGAAGTAGGTGCGGGCGCGGTTGCGCTCGATGGCGTTGCTCCACCGCGGGATCTTCCACTCGAAGGTGACCTCGGGCTTGGTCATCGAGCGGGGCAGGTTGATCCGCACGCTGTGGCCGGTGGCCTTGACGTAGCCGATGTCGACCAGACCGGACAGGGCGGTGGACCACAGCCGGGCGATCGGGCCGCCGCCGGTGTCGAGGGCGAGGTGGTCCTTGCCGTCGAACCAGCGCGGGGACATCACCCAGCTGTACTTGTCGTCGAAGTTCCGCTTCTGCGGCTGCGGGATGGTGTGCTGGTTCCAGGGGTGCCGGGGGTCGACGGGGTTGCCGAGCGGGTCGTGGGTGACGAACAGCTCCTTGCCCTGCCAGTCCTCGTAGTAGGAGCTGCCGAGCAGGATGCGGATGCCGAGGTTGATCTCGGTGAGGTCGTTGGTGACGAGCTTGCCGTCCACCACGACCCCGGGGGTGACGAACATCCGCCGGCCCCAGTCCGTCATGTTGCGGTACGTGAAGTCGCAGTGGTCCGGGTCGTTGAGGCTGCCCCAGCAGCCGAGCAGGACGCGGCGCCGGCCGACCTCCTCGTAACCGGGCAGGGCTTGGTAGAAGAAGTCGAAGAGGTCGTCGTGCAGCGGCACGACCTTCTTCATGAACTCGACGTAGCGCATCAGCCGGGTCAGGTAGTCGGTGAACAGCTGCACCGTCGCGACGGTGCCGACGCCGCCCGGGTAGAGCGTGGAGGGGTGCACGTGGCGGCCCTCCATCAGGCAGAACATCTCCCGGGTGTACCGGCTGACCTGGAGCGCCTCGCGGTAGAACTCTCCCTCGATCGGGTTGAGCGAGCGCATGATGTCGGCGATCGTCTTGTAGCCGTGGTCGCCGGCGTGCGGGGCCTCGGTGCGCTCGGCGAGCTCCAGCACGCCGGGGTTGGTCTCGCGGACCATCCGCTCGCAGTAGTCGACCCCGACCAGGTTCTCCTGGAAGATGTTGTGGTCGAACATGTACTCGGCGGCCTCACCGAGGTTGATGATCCACTCGCCCAGGTGCGGGGGCTTCACCCCGTACGCCATGTTCTGCGTGTAGACGGAGCAGGTGGCGTGGTTGTCGCCGCAGATCCCGCAGATCCGGCTGGTGATGAAGTGGGCGTCGCGCGGGTCCTTGCCGCGCATGAAGACGCTGTAGCCGCGGAAGACCGAGGAGGTGCTGTAGCACTCCGCGACCCGCTTCTGCTTGAAGTCGATCTTCGTGTGGATGCCCAGGCTGCCCACGATCCGGGTGATCGGGTCCCAGGACATCTCGGTCAGGCCGCTGCCGTCGCCGGCCGCCCTGGTGGTCGGTGTTGCCATCGTGTCTGTCGTGTCCTTGTCTCTGGGAGCGGGGCCTCCGCGAGCGGGGGCCGTGCGGACGGGGGTTGTACGGACGGGATCCGGGCGAGCGGGGCGGGGGCGGGCGGCGGCCGCACACCGGGCGGTGTGCGGCCCTGCGGCGTCACCAGGGCGGGCGGTACCCCGTGGTCAGGCGGCTGCCGGTGCGGCGCCACTTGGGTTCCTTGTCGAGGGTGCACTGGGTGATCGCGCGCAGCCGGCGGATCACCGAGCCGTACGCGCCGCTGGCGGCGGTGGAGACGCGCGAGCCGGGCGGCGGGTCCATGAAGGGCATGAACTTGTCCGGGAAGCCCGGCATGGTGCAGGCGATGCAGATGCCGCCCACGTTCGGGCAGCCGCCGATGCCGTTGGTCCAGCCGCGCTTGGTGACGTTGCACTTGACGACCGGGCCCCAGCAGCCGAGCCGGACCAGGCACTCGGGCGTGCCGTAGTCCGTGGCGAACTGCCCCTGCTCGTAGTAGCCGCCGCGGTCGCAGCCCTCGTGCACGGTGGCGCCGAACAGCCAGGCGGGCCGCAGCTTGTCGTCGAGCGGGATCATCGGCGCGGAGCCGGCCAGCTGGTACAGCAGGTAGGTCAGCGTCTCGGCGAAGTTGTCGGGCTGGATCGGACAGCCCGGCACGCAGACGATCGGCAGTCCGGCCTTGGACTTCCAGTCCCAGCCCAGGTAGTCCGGCACGCCCATCGCGCCGGTCGGGTTGCCGGCCATCGCGTGGATGCCGCCGTACGTGGCGCAGGTGCCGATCGCCACCACGGCGGTCGCCTTGGGGGCGAGCCGGTCCAGCCACTCGCTGGTGGTGATGGGCTGGCCGGTGGCGGGGTCGTCGCCGAAGCCGCACCAGTAGCCCTCCTTCTTGATCTTCTCGTTGGGGATGGACCCCTCGACGACCAGCACGAACGGCTCGATCTCGCCGCGCTCGGCCTTGAAGAACCACTCGACGAAGTTGTCCGCGCCCTGGACCGGGCCGCACTCGAAGTCGATCAGCGGCCAGTGCACGGCGACCGCGGGCAGGCCGGGCAGCGCGCCGGTGACGATCTCCTCGATGCTCGGCTGCATCGCGGCGGTCAGCGAGACGGAGTCGCCGTCGCAGCTGAGGCCCGCGTTGATCCAGAGGATGTGCACCACGTCGGTGCCGGGCGTCGCGGCACTCGCGGCACTCGCGGCGGTTGGAGCTGTTGCAGCACCCATGAGGATGCCTCCTCGGGGATGGGAGCCGGAGGGAATGGCTCGAAGCCAGTCTTAGCAACGGTCCGGGCCGGGCGCCGGTC
>NZ_JBHVET010000469.1:0-6906 GCF_042802135.1 Kitasatospora sp. NPDC057512 | reverse complement strand
CTACCGGCCCAGTGCCGTATCAGTGCGTGCGGGCGGTCAGTGCCGCTCCCCGCCGGTCAGCGCGTGGCGGACCAGCACCTTGGCGCCGGCCCGCTCGCCGCGCTTCAGGGCGCCCGGCAGCATGGTCAGCGCGTGCAGGCGGGAGGCGCTGCGGAACCGGGCCGCGCGGGCGGCCTTCGGCCAGCCGCGGGCGTCCATCCGCTCGGCCACCGCGTTGAAGTACCGCTCCGCCTCGGTGAACCGGGTGCCGGAGAAGGCCTGCACCGAGGACTCGCTGACGGCGTGCCGGCGGTACTGGAAGACGACGGTGGTGTTGTCCACCAGCATCTGCTCGCCGCGCTCCAGCAGGTCGACGACCAGGGCCAGGTCCTGGATCACCGAGTACTCGTCGCGGAAGTTGACCGCGCGCAGCGCCTCGCCCCGCCAGCAGATCGACGGGAAGTAGAGCCAGTTGCCGCGCAGCACGCTCGCGGCCAGCTCCTCGCCGCCCATCAGCCGCCGGCCCTTGACGGTCGGCGCGTAGATCTTCTCCTTGACGTTGTCCGCCAGGCCGGAACGGCTGACCTCGCCGTTGCCGTCGATGACCTCGACGCCCGGCTGCACCATGCCCAGGTCCGGGTTGTCCTTGACGATCGACCGGACGGTCTCCAGGTAGTGCGGGTGCAGCAGGTCGTCGCAGCCCATGATGACCACGTGGTCGGCCGTGGACAGCTCCACGCACTTCTGGAAGTTCTTGGTGATGCCGAGGTTCTGCTCGTTGCGCAGGTAGCTCACCCGGTCGTCGCCGAGCGAGGCGAACCAGCCCGGGACGTCCGGCTCCTTGCCGTCGTCTATGACGGTCAGCCGGAAGTCCCGGTCGGTCTGCGCGAGGATGCTCCGCACCGCGGCCTGCATCAGCGCCACGTCGCCGTAGTACGGCAGCATGAACTCGAAGGTCGCCACGGGATCAGGCCTTGCTGCGGTCGACCGGCGCCGAGACCGGCAGGTCCAGGTCGAAGCGCTCCTCGTTCAGGCGGGCGCCCTCGTTGATCGCCACGGTGCGCGCCAGGTCGGTGAGCTTCTTCTCCAGCGAGCGGAAGCGCAGGAAGGTGTTCAGGGTCAGGAAGCCCATCCCCAGCACCATCCCGTACAGCACCAGGTCGGTGCCGCGGCCGACGCCGAGCTGGTGGGCCAGCCAGGTCACGTCGGTGGGACGCAGCACCGCGTAGATGTTCACGACCACGAAGACCGAGAACGCGATGCGCTTCCAGGCGCGGGTGTTGGCACGGTCCCAACGCCGGATGAACATGAAGGCGAGAGTGACCGAGCCGAGAATGAGAACCAGCTGGATCCAGAAGAATTTCATCGGCGGCTACGCTCCCGCAGCGAGATGTCGAAGATGATGTTGACGCCGTTGATCAGGGACTGACCCTTGGCGCGTGAGTAGTCGGTGTACAGGATGTCCACCGGGAGTTCGGCGACCCGGAGGTCCGAGCCGGCGAGGAAGCTGACGATCTCCGACGCGTGCGCCATGCCGTTCATGGTGATCCGCAGCCGGCCGGCGGCCTCGCGGTTCAGCACGCGCAGACCGTTGTGGGCGTCGGTCAGCTTGAGCTTGCGAGCGGTCGGGCTGACGGTCGCCGCGGTGCGCAGGACGACCCGCTTGATCCACGGCACCTGCCCGTTCTGCTCGATGAAGCGCGAGCCGAGGACGACGTCCGTGTCGCCCTCCCGCAGCAGGGCGACCATCTTCTCGACGTCGGCGGTCTGGTGCTGGCCGTCCGCGTCGAAGGTGGCGAAGTACTTGGCGCCCGGCTGGGCCAGGGCGTAGGCGAGGCCGGTCTGGAGGGCGGCACCCTGGCCGAGGTTGACCGGGTGGCGCACCAGGTGCGCGCCCGTCTCCATGATGTGCTTGGCCGAGTCGTCGCCGCTGCCGTCATCGACGACCACGATGTTCGGGAACGTCTTTCGCGCCCCCTCCACAACGTCGGCGATCACCTGGCCCTCGTTGTAGGCCGGGATCACCAGCCAAACATCGTCGTACTGGGACACGGAGGCTCCATGAATGGGGTCTGGCCCGCGCTGCTGCGCGGCGATCTGAAGATGAGGGGCGGACACGGTCAGTCACCGGCCGTCCGGCTGCTCAACACCGCGGCGTTCGGGTCCCCCGACTGCTGGACGAGGCCGGCCGAGTTCGTCGCGGAACGGGCGAAACTCTGCCTCAGGACCGCCAGCATACCGAGGACGGTGGCCACGGAACCCGCCGTGTACGCAACGACCACGCGGGTGGACACGTCGCCCGGCAGGAAGGTGATCGCGGCGAGGACCGCCGTACCGACCGCCCAGCAGAGCAGCTGAAGGTTGTGCCGCTTGAATACCATCAGCGCCTGGCCGAGCACCATCGCGAACATGTACGCCACGGTCCCGGCGGACATCCAGAAGAAGTCGAGGCAGCCGAGCACCGGCTTGGCGCCGAACAGCACCTGGATCAGCCAGGGGCCGAGGGCGACCGCCGGGATGCCGCCGAGCACCCCGAGTCCGCCGACCACGGCGCCGATCTTCTTGAGCATCCCGGTGAAGGCGGCCCGGTCCCCGACCGCGATCGCGGCGGAGAGGCCGTTCAGCAGCGAGGCCTGGAGCGAGCCGAAGACGAACAGCGGCACCCGGGCCAGCACCAGCGCGTTGAGCAGGGCGGCGATCAGCGCGGAGTCGGAGGGCGCGAGCAGCTTGGTGCTCACCACGGCCGCGTTCACCACGACCTGGGAGAGCAGCGTCGAGCAGATCAACAGGCCGAGCCCGGAGCAGAGTTCGGACCAGCCGACCTGCTCGCCGGGCTTCACCGCGCGCAGCAGCGGCGGCAGCGTGACGATCGTGGCGAGGATCGGCGCGACGGCCAGGATCAGGCTGAACGCGAGCGCCGAGTGCACCCCGGCGACGGCGAAGGCGAAGGCCAGGCCGATCCGCAGGCCGCCGTCCAGGCCGAGCTGGGTGCCGTACGCGCCGAAGCGGCCGAGGCCGGCCAGCACGCCGCGGGTGAGGTAGCAGACGGCCATGCCGGTGAAGGCCCCGCCGAGCGCCAGCACCAGCGAGCGGTCGCCGTGGAACATCGACCGGGCGATCGGGCCGGAGGCGGCGCCGAGGGCGATCAGGGTCGCCGCGAGGATCCCGCCGGTGAGCAGGGTCGCCCGGCGCAGCACCGGCGCGGCGCCGTGGCCGAGCGCCGCGCGCGCCGAGACGATCCGGGTGAGCTCCTGCTCGATCGGGAAGAAGACGCCGATGCCGACCGACATCACGATCGTCCACAGCAGCGAGACGTTCGCCATGTCGTCGACGGACAGGCTGTGGCCCGCCACTCCGAGGTGGATGTAGGAGGCGGCACCCAGTACGACGGTGCCGCCGGCCACCGCCAGGGTTCCCGGCGGTAGCGCGGCAGCCACCTTCGTCAGTGCGTTCTTCACTGAGGTCTGTCGCTCTCCGTGGTCCGGGCCGTGGCGGCCAGTTCGGCGAAGACGGGCTCGGCCAGGGCCTCGGCCAGCATGGCCCGCCACTCGGGCAGCGGCGCCAGCCCGGCGGCGGCCCAGCGGTCGTGGGCCAGCACGCTGAAGGCCGGCCGGGCGGCCGGGCGGACGAAGGCCTCCGACGTGGTCGGGCGGATCCGCTCCGGGTCCAGCCCGCTCAGCGCGTAGGTCTCGCGGGCCAGTCCGCACCAGGTGGTCCGGCCGCTCGCGGTGCCGTGGTAGACCCCGGCCGGGGCCTGCCCGGCGAGCGCGGCCCGGCCGAGCTCGACCAGGCGGCCGGCCAGCGCGTACGACCAGGTCGGCTGGCCGTGCTGGTCGTCCACCACGTCCAGGGTGTCGCGCTGGGCGGCGAGCTTGAGCATGGTGGCCACGAAGTTCGGGCCGTGCTCGCCGTACAGCCAGGCGGTGCGCACGACGTAGCCGTGCTCGGGGAGCAGTTCGGCGACCGCCCGCTCCCCCACCAGCTTGCCGCGGCCGTACGCGTTCACCGGCGCGGTCGGGGCGTCCTCCGGGCAGGGCTCGGTGGCGTCGCCCGGCAGGACGTAGTCGGTGGAGACGTGCAGCAGCCGCGCGCCGCTCTTGGCGCAGGCCTCGGCCAGGTGGCGCACACCGGTGCCGTTGACGGCGGTGGCGGCGTCCTCCTCGGCCTCCGCGGCGTCGACGTTCGTCCACGCGGCGCAGTTGACCACGATGTCGTGGCCCTCGACCGCGGCCTGGACGGCCGCCGGGTCGGTGATGTCGAGGTCCGCCCGGCGCAGCGCGGTGATCTCGGCGGTCCCGTCGGCGCCCAGCACCGAGAGCAGATCCTGCCCGAGCATCCCGGCCGCGCCGGTGACCAGCCAGCGCACGGGCGCGGCGGCGTTCGCGGTCACTTGGCCAGGGCCGCCTTCTGCTTCAGCGGCTCCCACCAGGCGCGGTTCTCGCGGTACCAGGCGATGGTCGCGGCGAGGCCGTCCTCGAAGCGGACCTGCGGCTCGTAGCCGAGCTCCTCGCGGATCTTGCTGATGTCGATCGAGTAGCGGAGGTCGTGGCCCTTGCGGTCCTCGACGTGCTCGACCATGTCCCAACCCGCGCCGGCGGCCTCCAGCAGCAGGCCGGTCAGCTCCTTGTTGGTGGCCTCGGTGCCGCCGCCGATGTTGTAGACCTCACCCGCGCGGCCGCCGCGCATGACCAGCTCGATGCCCCGGCAGTGGTCCGAGACGTGCAGCCAGTCGCGGACGTTGCCACCGTCGCCGTACAGCGGCACCTTCTTGCCGTCGATCAGGTTGGTGGTGAACAGCGGGATGACCTTCTCCGGGAACTGGTAGTGCCCGTAGTTGTTGGAGCAGCGGGTCACCACGACGTCCATGCCGTGGGTGCGGTGGTAGGCCAGCGCCAGCAGGTCGGAGGAGGCCTTGGAGGCCGAGTACGGGGAGTTCGGCTCCAGCGGCCAGGTCTCGGTCCAGGAGCCCTCGCTGATCGAGCCGTACACCTCGTCGGTGGAGATGTGCACGAAGCGGCCGACGCCGTGCTTGCGCGCGGCGTCGAGCAGGACCTGGGTGCCGACGACGTTGGTCAGCACGAACGGGCCCGCACCGGCGATCGAGCGGTCCACGTGGGACTCGGCGGCGAAGTGCACCACCACGTCGTGGCCCGGCATGACCTGGTCGACGGCGTCCGCGTCGCAGATGTCGCCCTGGACGAAGGTGTAACCCTTGTGGTCGGCCACCGGGGCGAGGTTCTCCAGGACGCCCGAGTAGGTGAGCTTGTCAAAGACCGTGATCCGGGCGTTCTCGTCAGCCCCGAGGAGCTGACGGACGAACTCCGAACCGATGAACCCGGCGCCGCCGGTCACGAGGATGCGCATAATGCGCGTAGTCTACCGCCGCCCGAACGCCCCTCCGACCCGGCCCCTCCCGCGTTCACCGATCTCGAATAGGGTGCTCCCATGCGTGGAATCCTCCTGGCCGGCGGCACCGGCTCGCGGCTGTGGCCCCTGACCCGTGCGGTGTCGAAGCAGCTCCTCCCGGTCTTCGACAAGCCGATGATCTACTACCCCCTCTCGACCCTCGTGATGGCCGGGATAAGCGAAATCCTGATCATCACCACCCCGAACGACCGGGACCAGTTCGAACGGCTGCTGGGCGACGGTTCCCAGTTCGGCCTGAAGCTCCAGTACGCCGTCCAGGAGAAGCCCGAGGGCATCGCCCAGGCCTTCGTGCTCGGCGCGGACTTCATCGGCGACGAGCCGGTGGCCCTGATCCTCGGCGACAACATCTTCCACGGCACCGGCCTGGGCACCTCGCTCACCGAGCACTCCGACATCAAGGGCGGCCGGGTCTTCGCGTACCCCGTGGCCGACCCGACCGCGTACGGCGTGGTCGAGTTCGACGAGACCGGCCAGGTCATCTCCATCGAGGAGAAGCCGACCGAGCCCAAGTCCCGCTACGCCGTCCCCGGCCTGTACTTCTACGACAACCGGGTCGTCGAGATCGCCCGCACCCTGGAGCCGAGCGCCCGCGGCGAGCTGGAGATCACCGCCGTCAACGACGCCTACCTGCGCACCGGCGACCTGCACGTGACGACCCTCGACCGCGGCACCGCCTGGCTGGACACCGGCACGTTCGTGTCGATGGTCCAGGCCTCGGAGTTCGTCCGGGTCATCGAGGAGCGCCAGGGCTTCAAGATCGGCTGCATCGAGGAGGCCGTCTGGCGGGCCGGGCTGATCGACGACGCCCAGCTGCGCGAGCTCGCCGAGCCGCTGCTGAAGAGCGGCTACGGCCAGTACCTGGTGGACCTGCTCGACGAGGCGGCCGCCAAGTGAAGTTCCGCGAGCTCTCCATCGAGGGCGCCTTCGAGATCACCCCGCAGGTGCACGGCGACGCCCGCGGCCACTTCACCGAGTGGTACCGCTTCGACCTCCTCGCCGAGGTCGTCGGCCACCCGCTGGACCTGGCCCAGGCCAACCTGTCGCTGTCCGCCAAGGACGTCGTCCGCGGCATCCACTTCGCCGACGTCCCGCCCGGCCAGGCCAAGTACGTGGCCTGCACCCGCGGCGCGGTGCTGGACGTCATCGTCGACCTGCGGGTCGGCTCGCCGTCCTTCGGCAGGTGGGAGTTCGTCCGGCTGGACGACACCGACCGCCAGGCCGTCTACATCCCGGAGGGCCTCGGCCACGGCTTCTGCGCCCTGACCGACGACGCCACGCTGACCTACCTCTGCTCGGCGACGTACAACCCGACCGGCGAGCACGGCGTGCACCCGCTGGACCCGGACCTCGGCATCGAGTGGCCGACCGACGCCCCGCAGCTCTCGGCCCGTGACGCGGTCGCGCCCTCCCTCGCGGAGGCGCTCGCCACCGGCCTGCTGCCGGACTACCAGGCCTGCAAGGCCTACACGGACTCGCTGAAGCAGCAGTAGCGGCGGAGCC
>NZ_JBHVET010000468.1:0-6909 GCF_042802135.1 Kitasatospora sp. NPDC057512 | reverse complement strand
GCGCTGGACGCGGTCCGGGCCCCGGGCATGGTTTCGCCACGTACGGAACGGTGCCCGCCGGCGGTTCCCGCTACTTCAGCAGGAAGTCGTACACCGCCTGCCGTCCGGCCGGGTTCGCCGCCCGGTTCTGCACCGAGTGCGCCGCCCCGGGCACGATCACGATCTGCGGGTTGTGCGCCAACTTCGCCTGCTCGTAGAGCAGTTCGTACGGCGTGGCGATGTCGCGGTCGCCGCCGAGCAGCAGCACCGGCACGTTGGGCAGCTTGCGGTGCGCCGGCGGGAGCGGCGGCACCGGCTCGCGCGGCCAGTCCAGGCAGACCAGGAGGCTGCCGAGCCCGGTCGCGGTCGCCGGGTCGTACGGCCAGGTCTGCTCGGCGGTCAGCCGCTGCCGGGTGCGCTCCAGCGCGGCCGCCCGGCCCTCGACCGGGGTATCGGTGCTGCCCCACGGGAAGCGCGCGTCGGCGCAGAGGGTGGCGGAGTGCAGGCCCTGGCTGAGGTCCTCGGCCGGTGCGGCGTCGACCACCTGGTGGACGAGGTCGAAGAGGTCCTGGAGCTTGGCGGGCTGCCCGGCGGCGGCCTCGTGCAGGATCTCCGGGACGCCGCCGAAGTCCGGGTCGATGAACTCGAAGCCGGTGAGCGCGCTCAGGACCTGCGCCCCGTTGCCGTAGCGGCGGACGGTGGCGGCGAGGTCGGCGGCCGGGTCGGTGGTGCAGCCGGTGGCCTGGCAGGCGGCCCGCAGCACCCGGGCGGTCGCGGGCATCGCGGCCAGGTCGAGGGGGTCGAAGCCCTGTGGCGGCGCCACCGAGTCCAGCACCAGCCGGGCCACCCGCGACGGGTGGGCGAACGCGTACCGCTCGGCGACGATGGTGCCGTACGAGACGCCGTCCAGGGTGAGGCGCCGGGCACCGAGGGCGCGGCGCAGCAGGTCGATGTCGGCGACGGTGTCCGCGGTGCTGTAGAAGCGGGCGTTCGGGCCGAGGGCAGCGGCGCAGTCGGCGATGGACTGCCGGCGCGGCACGGCGAGGTCGGAGGAGCCCATGTCCTCCTGGAGGCCGGGGCACTGGAGCGCGCCCCGGCCGGTGCCGCGCTGGTCGTACATGACCAGGCGGTAGTCCTTGAGGACGGGCTCCAGCTTGCCCGCCATCTGCCTCACCGTCGGGACGCTGGACTGGCCGGGGCCGCCGGAGAGGAACAGCAGGTCGCCCTTGGGGGCCTTGGTGTTGCCGCTGACGGCAACGGTGAGGTCGAGGGTGCCGGGGACGGCGCCGCTGTGGTCGAGCGGGACGGCGAGGGTCCCGCAGGTGAACTCGGGCGCGTCCGGACAGGGCGCCTGCCCGGTGATCCCGCCGCCGGGCCGGGCCGTGGCGGCTGTGGCGGTCGTGGCGGCTGCGGGGGTGGCCAGGGTGGTGCCGGCGACCACCGCGACGGCGCCCAGCAGAGCGGCGATGCGGCCGCGCGTGCTCGTCATGTGAGTCCTTCCGCTCGCACCGCGCCCGTGCGACGCGGTCACGGAAGCAGCCTGCGCCCCAGGGGACTTCGATGGCGAGCGTCCGGGCGGGATTCGCCCGGGAAGGGGCCGCCGGAAAGACCTGGACGGCCCTCTGCTACCGATCAGCCCTGGAGCGCGAACTCGCCCGCTTTGACGGCGTCGAGGAAGCTCTGGAACGCCGCAGGGGTGAACTCCAGGACGGGGCCGCGCCGGTGCTGCTTGGTGTCGCGCAGCGGGACGGTGCCGGTAGGGGTCCGACCGACCTCGACGCAGTTGCCGTTCTCGCTGCTGCTGTAGCTGGACTTGGCCCAGCCGTAGCCGCCCTGGTCGAGGGCGGTGCCGTCACGCATGGTCATCCTCTTGTAGTTCGCCGAACTCGCCGCTGCGGACAGCGGCGACGAACGACACCCACGCCTCCGCCGGGAAGACGAGGACCGGACCCTGGGGATCCTTGGAGTCTCGGACCGGCATCGATTCTCTAGAGCCACGCGCGACCTCAAGGCAGTCGCCGCCTTGTTGGCTGTACGTCGACTTGACCCAGGAAGCGCCGGACAGATCTCGGCGGTCGGCCATGACATTCCCCTCAAAGTACGTCGAACTCGCCACTGCGGACCGCAGCGACGAACAACTCCCACTCCCTGACCGGAAAGACGAGAGCCGGCCCCTCCGGATCCTTGGAGTCCCGGACCGGCATGACACCCGGGTAACCATCCGCCACCTCGACGCAGCCGCCCCCACCATTGCTGTACGTGCTCTTCCGCCACCCGGCGCCGGCAAGGTCAAGATCCATAGCACTCATCTTCCTTCCGCCCCCGATCGTCCTCACCCGTCACAGCTGAACCGGGAACTCGCCCACTTTGACGGCGTCGAGGAAGCCCTGGAACGCCGCAGGGGTGAACTCCAGGACAGGGCCACGCCGGCGCTGCTTCGTGTCGCGCACCGGGACGGTGCCGGCCGGGGTCCGGCCGACCTCGACGCAGTCGCCGTTCTCGCTGCTGCTGTAGCTCGACTTGGCCCAGCCGTAGCCGCCCTGGTCGAGGGCGGTGCCGTCACGCATGGCCGCCCTTTCAGAGCTCGCCGAACTCGCCGCTGCGGACAGCGGCGACGAACGACACCCAGGCCTCGGCCGGGAAGACCAGAGCGGGGCCGTGGGGGTCCTTGGAGTCCCGGACGGGCATCAGCTCACGGGAGCCACGCGCGACCTCCAGGCAATTGCCGCCTTGCTGGCTGTACGTCGACTTGACCCAGGAAGCGCCGGACAGATCTCGGCGGTCGGCCATGACATTCCCCTCAAAGTATGTCGAACTCGCCGCTGCGGACCGCAACGACAAACGACTCCCACTCCGTGGTCTGAAAGACGAGGGCCGCCCCCTCCGGATCCTTGGAGCCCCGAACCGGCATGACACCCGGGTAACCGTCAGCCACCTCGACGCAGTCACCCCCGTTGTTGCTGTACGTGCTCTTCCGCCACCCAGCTCGGGCCAGATCAAGTTCCATAGCCCTCACAGCCCTTCCGGAACTCGCCCGCTTTGAGCGCGTCGAGGAAGCCCTGGAACGCCGCCGGGGTGAACTCCAGGACGGGGCCGCGCCGGTGCTGCTTGGTGTCGCGCACCGGGATGGCGCCGGTAGGGGTCCTGCCGACCTCGACGCAGTTGCCGTTCTCACCAGCCGAGTAGCTGGACTTGGCCCAGTAGTAGCCGCCCTGGTCGAGGGTGATGCCGTCGTACATCGTCATCCCCTCAAAGTACGTCGAACTCTCCACTGCGGACAGCAACGACGAACAACTCCCACTCCTTGACCGGAAAGATGAGGGTCGGTCCCTCCGGATCCTTGGAGTCCCGGACCGGCATGACACCCGGGTAACCGTCCGCCACCTCGACGCAACTACCCCCGTTGTTGCTGTACGTGCTCTTCCGCCATCCGGCGCCGGCGAGGTCAAGTTCCATAACCCTCCCGTGCCCTCCCCCGCTCACGCAAAACGCTCGGCTGGGGCTCCCCAGCCGAGCGTTTGACTGCCTCTCCGTGGCCTGAACCTGGTCAACCGACCACGTGTCGCCCTGGAACCGCCCCCAAGCAGGGGCCGCCTTCGGGCTCCGGTTCAGACGTCGCCGAACTCGCCACTGCGGACAGCGGTGACGAACGACTTCCAGGCATCGGCCGGGAAGACGAGAGCCGGACCCTGGGGATCCTTGGAGTCACGGACAGGGGCCAGGCCAGGGAAGTCGGGAGCCACCTCGACGCAGGTACCGCCATTGTTGCTGTAACTGCTCTTGAACCATGCGGCGTCGGACAGGTCTACAGGGGAGTTCATGACGTTCCTCTCACGCCTTGCTTGCGGATCTTCTCCAGTGACGCAGCCTTCGGCAGGGCTTCCACCTGGAGCTGATGGTAGTCCCGTTCCCAGGCCTGAGCCGTATCAGCGTCCCGCGCGAGGAAGCCGCGCAACTGGCACTCCGAGTATGCCAGGAGTGATCGATCCGCCATGGTAAGCAGCGTAACAACCATGGTGAACGGCAACTCTTCCGCAAGCGAGAACGGCGCTACCTGGATGGTGATGTTCGGACGGCTCGCGAGGTCTTCAAGATGCGCCAGCTGCCGCGCCATGACCTTGGACCCTCCTACCGTTCGCAGGAGGGCTCCTTCGTCCAAGACGAAGTGCAGGCGCGCCGTTGACCGCTGGCCAAGCAGCCTCTGGCGTGTGGCCAGGAAGTCGAGTCGATCTGCCGCCTGCTCCTCGGTGATGCTGCCGCGCCGTACGGCTGCCGAAGCGAAAGCGTTGGCGTATTCCATGGTCTGGAGCAGGCCCGGAATGATGCCCAGCTCGAAGTGGGAGATGCCCCGAGCTTTCGCCTCTTGCGCCGCGTACTCGGGAAACCCTTCCAGCAGCGAAGCCCCGTTGAGACTCCAGTACGTCAGTTCCAATGTCCCACCGGCATCGATGGCCTTGTCAGCCAAACGAACCCAGTCGAGTGTGGGATTGCGTGTCCCTCTTTCGAGGTTCGAAATCTGACTATCACTCAAGTTCGTTCGCCGGCCGAGTTGCGTCTGCGTCAGGCCTGCCGCCTTGCGCAGCTTGCGCAGTTGGGCACCGAACGCCTTGAGGGGTGAAGCCGATGGATCCAGCTGAGACTCACGCATCGTCAGACCTCCACTGCTGCGCGAATTCCACACGGGTGAACTGTCAAGTGGGGAAGCCTTCCGATCGTAGCGGCCAAGGCGGCACTATGGCTACACCCGGTGATTCCCCGGGCGCACAGAGCAACCTGCGGAGATCTCATGCATCACGCACGGAATCCCGAACCTCTCCTCCAACTCCACGAAGCCAAGCAGCACTTCGGCGATCTGGAGGACGGCGAGCCGCGCGAGAGCGTCTTCGCGGGGCCGGCACTTCGGCCGCCCGGCCGCCGTCCCATCGACGAGCATCCGCTGCCGCCCGCCACCAATACCTCTTACCTGGAGCAGAGTTGAGCAGGACCAGCATCTTGACCAAACCCCCCGCCCGCCGGTCGGGCCAGCAGGTCTTCGCCCTGCACGAGGACCCCGGCGGGTCGGGCGAACTCCTCGTCCTCCTGGTCGATCCCGTCTACCGGGACGGCCTCATCCTCCCCGGCGGCAGCGCCGAGCAGGACGAGCTCCCCCACCTCGCGGCCCGCCGGCACTTGGAGACCGAGACCGGGCTCGTCCTGCCCCTCCGCACGATCCTCACCATCGACTACGTGCCCGCCGCCGAGTTCCCCGAGGGCCTCGACCTCGTCTACGCGGGCGGGATGCTCACGCCCCAGCAGGCCGAACTCGTCCGCCACCACCAGCCCCCGGAGGAGATCCACGCCCTCCACTGGGTCCCCCGTCATCAGCTCCGCAACGCCATGGCCGACGACCAGTACCGCCGCGTCGAGGACGCCTGGGACGCCTGGGAGCACGGCGACGGCCTCCCCCTCCTCATCCAGGGCGTCCCGGTCCCGGTCGGCTGACCAAGACGACACCCCCAAGACCGGACCGCCATCGGCGCAGCCCGGGCCTTCAGCAACAGTCGCGCACGGCGCACTCCCCCCGCACGCACCCCTCCCCCGAGGTACTTCGCCATGCTCAAAACCCGCCGCCCCCGCATGTTCGTCGCGCGCCTCGACTCCCGCATCGAGTCGACGCCCCTGGCCCGTTACCTCCTCCGGGCCTACCTCTCCGGCCTCCCCTCCGGCGACCGCTACACGGACACCGCCGAACTCCTCCTCGGCGAACTCTTCGCCAACGCCGTCCAGCACTCCGACGCCCCCGACGACCACCCCGTCGAGATCCGCTTCACCCTCACCGGCTCCCGCCTGCGCCTCGAAGTCCACGACGCCGGCACCACCCACCCCACCCTCCGAGCCGCCGCCCCGGACGCCGAACACGGGCGCGGCCTGCTCCTCGTCAACGAGCTCGCCGAACGCTGGGGCTGCTCCTCCCGCCCCGACGGCACCGGCAAGTGCGTCTGGGCGCACGTCGCCCCCGCCCCCACCTCCGTCCTCGTCACCGCCTGAAAGCCCGAAGCCCCATGCACCTCACCACCCTCGCCCGCCACGCCCTCTCCCGTGGCGCCACCCCGGCCGCGACCTACGCCCTGATCGCCCGCCTGGGCCACCCGCCCCTCCCCTCCGCCCGCGCCGTCTGCCTCGCCCTCACCATCCCCCTCGCCGAAACCACCCGCCGCCTCAACGACTGCTACGACGCCCTCCTCGCCGACCCCCGCCCCGACACCGAGAACGACACCGGCGAACTCCTCGAAGCCCTCGGCGTCTTCGACATCCCCAAGTCCCTCACCGACACCGAACTCGCCGTCGTCGACCACCTCCTCACCGCCGTCGACGCCCACGGCAGCCTCCGCCCCGGCCACCACCACGGCCTCACCCGCTGGTTCACCACCGGCAACCTCACCACCGCCTACCTCTCCCTCACCGCCACCCACCCCCACCCCCGCACCGGCGACCCCACCCGCTACTGGACCACCCTCACCACCGCCGGCGAACTCCTCACCACCACCCCCAACCCCGACACCCGCATCAGGTACGCCCTCACCCACTGCCGCACCCAAGCAGCCGCCCACACCTGAGAACCCCCGCGCACAGGAAGTCGACGGGTCCGACTTCCTACGCAGCACGCTCCCCAGCCAAATCAGCCGAGCGTGTCCACCACCCGGCACACTGCCGGTGGCTCGTCGGAAACCAGGAAGAGCCATCGCACTGGAGGTCGCCTCAGACCAGTACACCTCGCTCGCCCACCCGGACCAGCACCTCGGCCGCTTGGCCGCCGGCGTCACGGCGGCCAATCCGTGGCTGGTGATCGTCTACGCCGGTTACGGCGACGTCCTCGGCAGCGACGAGAGGACACCAGAGCCCCACGGAGGCGGGACGGTGCACCAACGAAAACGGCCGGGTGTCCTTGTC
>NZ_JBHVET010000467.1:0-6915 GCF_042802135.1 Kitasatospora sp. NPDC057512 | reverse complement strand
GGGGGGGCCCGGCGGGCCCGCGGCCCGTCGCCGACCGCCCGCCGCACCGGCGGTGGACGGCGGCGGGCGACCGGACACCGAGGAGAACTCCCGTGGCTCGCCACATCTACGCCTGCCCGCTGCGCTGGTCCGACATGGACGCCTTCGGGCACGTCAACAACGTGGTCTTCCTGCGCTACCTGGAGGAGGCCCGGATCGACTTCATGTTCACCCAGGCCGCCGCGGCCGGTGCCGGCGAGTTCGCGGGCGGCTCGGTGGTAGCCCGCCACGAGATCGACTACAAGCGTCCGCTGGTGCACCGGCCCGAGCCGGTCACCATCGAGACCTGGGTGACGAAGATCGGCGGCGCCTCGCTGACCGTCTCGTACGAGATCAAGGACGTCGCCGAGGACGGCGGCGACATCGTGTACGTCCGGGCGTCCACCGTGGTCGTCCCCTACGACCTGGCCGAGGGCCGGCCGCGCCGGATCTCGCCGGTGGAGCGGGAGTTCCTCGGCCGCTTCATGGACGAAGAGCCGGTAGTCGCCGCCGTCTGACCGCACCTGACGATTCGAGCTGAACCGCTGTGACCATCACCGCCCGTCTCGCCCTGACCGACACCGGGGAGGCCGCCGACCTCTCCGCCTTCCTGCTGCGCCTGCTGCGCTTCGACCGGGCGGCGGCCGTCCGGCTCCAGGCGGTGGGTCCGGGCGAGGGGGACGGTGTGCTGGCGGTCTTCGGACGGCTGCCGCTGGGCGACTCGGGCGTGCTGGCGATCCGCACGGCCCGGCTGGACGGTCTGGACGAGCCGGTGGACCTGACCGTCTCCGCGGGCCAGTTGCTGGACGGCGTGGACGCCGGGGCGGGCGCCGTCGCGCTGCCCGCGCCGGTGACCGGTCCGGCCTGGGCCGGGCTGCTGCCGCCGCGCACCGGCTGGCGGCCGGTCGGCACTCCGCCGGCGGCCGAGGTGTGCCGCGAACTGATGGCGGCGGTCGGGGAGTTCCGCGAGCGCAGCGAGGCCGTCCCGGCGCACCACCGCACTCGCGCGGTGCTGGACCGACTGGCGGACGAGGTGTGGTCCCGCCCGGTCTCCGTGCTGCCGGAGCTGCCGCTGCGCGCCGTGCACGCCTCGTACCGGATCGGTTTCCTGAGCCCCGAGGCGCCGCTCTCGGTGCACCGGGCGGGCGGCTGGCTGCGGTTGAGCTCCCCGGTGGGCTCGGTGGTGGTGCGGACCGCGGCCGCGCCGGGCGCGGGGCTGGGCCTCAGCCCGCTCCGGTGACGGCGCCGCGGGGCCGGTCCGCTCCGGTGGCACCGGTCCGGCGCTCGGCCGCTCCGCCGGCGGGCGGTCCGGGGCTCAGCCCGGGGTGTTGATCATCGAGGCGGCGGCGTAGGTCAGGTACTCGAGCAGCTGCTGCTCGTGCTCGGCCGGCAGTTCGAGGTCCGCCACGGCCGCCCGCATGTGGACGAGCCAGGCGTCGTGCGCGGCCTTGTCGACCTTGAACGGCGCGTGCCGCATCCGCAGCCGCGGGTGGCCGCGCCGCTCGCTGTAGGTGCGCGGGCCGCCCCAGTACTGCATCAGGAAGAGGGCCATCCGCTCCTCGGCCGGCCCGAGGTCCTCCTCGGGGTACATCGGCCGCAGCAACTCGTCCTCGGCGATGCCTTCGTAGAACCGGTGGGCCAGCCGCCGGAAGGTCGGCTCACCGCCGACCTGGTCGTAGAAGGTCTCCTCGCTCAACGTGCCTCGCCGGATCTCTCTCACCCGACCATGGTCGCAGACGCCGACGGGGTCGTACACCGGGACCAAAGGCGTACGACCCCGTCGGGAGGGGACCGGCGGACGTCACCGCGGACGTCACCGCGGACGTTGGCGCGGGAGATCAGCGCCGGACGGTCAGTCCTCCCAGCGGAACAGCTTCCAGGAGATGCCGGTCAGCACGGCCGCGAAGAGCAGCAGGCCGCCCATGGTCGGCACGGCGTCCATGACGCCGCCGCCGCGGGTGAGCACCGACTGGGCGGACTCGACCAGGTAGTGCAGCGGCATGACCTTGGAGATGGCCTTCAGCCACTCCGGGGCGCCGTCCAGCGGGAAGAACGAGCCGGACAGGAAGGACATCGGCAGCACGATGATCTGCGAGATGCCGTTGGCCGCCTCCTCGGTCTTGGCGACCGAGCCGGCCAGCAGGCCGATCGACATGAAGGCGAGCGTCGCGCAGGCCACCAGCGGGATGACCAGCCACCAGTTGCCGGTCAGTTTGAGCCCGAAGAAGCTGGTCGCGACCACCAGGAAGACGGCGGTCTGGAGGAACGCGGTCAGCAGCGAGACCAGGATCCGGGAGCTGATCACGGTTCCGGCGCTGACCGGGGCCAGCCGCAGCCGGCGCAGCACCTTGGTCTTGCGCCAGTTGACCAGGGTCAGCGCGGCACCGAACACCGCGCCGGTGGCGACGGCCCAGCCGAGCAGGCCGGGGGTGAGGAACTGGATCGGCTTGAGCGACTTGTCCTCGACCTGCTGGGAGTCCAGCACGAAGGCCGGCTTCTGCCCGGTGGCGGCCTGGTTGGCGCTCTGGACCACCGAGTTGAGGATGCCCTGGAGCGCGCCGGCCCGGACCTGGTCGGCGGCGGTGTAGCGCAGCTCGACCGTGCCGTTCGGGCCCTGCTTGATCAGCGCGTCGTAGTCGCCCTTGCGGACCTTCTCCAGCGTGCCGGCCTCGTCGTCGGTCTTCGTGATGGTGAGGACCTTGTCCAGCCCGGCCCGGTCCTCGCCCTGGATCGAGTCGAACAGCTTCACCGCGCCGACCTGCGCCACCTTGGCGTGCGGGCTGCCGGAGCCCTTGGTCACGGAGCCGAAGAACACCAGGAACACCAGCGGGAACAGCAGGATGAAGAAGGCCGCGGTGCGGTCGCGCTTCATCCCGAGCAGCATGGCGCGGGACAGGCTCCAGAACGCGCTGACCCGCTCCCGCTCGCCGGCGGCCGGGCCGCCGCGCCGGGCGGGGGCCTGCGGCTCGGTGGGGGTGGTGGCGGTCATGCGCGGAACTCCCGTCCGGTCAGCTGGAGGAAGACGTCCTCCAGGGTGGCGCCGCGCACTTCCAGGCCGCGCAGCGCGTTCTGCTCGGCGAGGACGCTGAGCACCGGAGCCGGAAGGCGGGTGGAGACGGAGAGCGAGACGCTGTCGTCCTCCAGGGCGGCGATCTCCGCGCCGGCCGCGGTCAGCAGCTCCCGGGCGCGGTCGAGCGGGAGCTGGCCGGAGGCCACGCTGATCCGGACGGTGTCGTCGATCTCGCGGATCAGCGCCGCCGGGGCGCCGGTGTGCAGGATCTTGCCGTGGTCCATGATCGAGACCCGGTCGCAGAGCACCTCGGCCTCGTCCAGGTAGTGCGTGGTCAGCACGACCGTGCGGCCCTCGGCGTTGATGTCCCGCAGGAGGTCCCAGAGGTTGCGCCGGGCCTGCGGGTCCAGCCCGGTGGTGGGCTCGTCCAGGAAGACGAGCTCCGGGTCGTGGGCCAGTGCGCAGGCGATCGACAGGCGCTGGGCCTGGCCGCCGGACATCTGGTCGGTCAGGGTCTCGGCCTTGTCCGAGAGGCCGACCCGCTCCAGCATCGTGTCGGCCCGCTTGGGGCCGACCCCGTAGAACGACGCGAAGGTGCGGATGGTCTCCCGGGCCGTCAGTTTCCGGAAGAAAGCGGACGCCTGGAACTGCACGCCGATTCGCGGCAGCAGTTTCGGATTGCGCGGCCAGGGCGCCATGCCCAGCAGCTCGACCCGGCCCTCGTCCGGTTTCCGGACGCCTTCCAGGATCTCCATCGTGGTGGTCTTCCCGGCGCCGTTCGGGCCCAGGATCCCGTAGAACTCGCCGGCCTCGACGGTGAACGACACCCCGTCGACGGCCTGCACATCCCCGTACCGCTGGCGGATGCCGTCAGCGGATATAGCAGCAGTCATGTGCCCTGACCCTAGGGGCTGGGAAGGCTCCCGCGCACGCCGGTGGCAGCGAATTTGCGGATATTTTGAGGATGGCCCGAACAAATCCGGGCCGGGCGGATGTCGAATTCCGCCCGGCCCGGCCGGAGTTGTCGCTGACGTGTGGTCAGGTAACGATTTGACGGGTTTTTAGCCGGAGGTCCGCCCCCTCCGGCCGACGGTCGGTCAGCCGCGGTGCACGGTGATGGTGGTCCAGGCGCCGATGTGGATCCGGTCGCCGTCGTTCAGCGGTACCGCGGTGTGCGGGGGGACGGGCTCCGCGCCGCCGTTCATGGTGGTGCCGTTGGTCGAGTCCTGGTCCACCAGGACCCAGCTGCCGTCCGCCTGTTCGGCGAGCAGCGCGTGCTGGTGCGAGGCGCCCGGGTCCTCCGGCGGGACGGACAGGTCGATCTCCGGCACCGTGCCGCGGTGCTGGCTGCGCCGCCCGATCCGCAGCTGGCCGCGGCCGGTCAGCGGGATCCGGCGCTCGGGGCAGTACGGCGGGAAGAACAGGCCGGCCGCCTCGGGGCCGCTGCGGGCCATCATGTCGGTGAAGTAGTCCCGGTCGGCCGAGACCACGGCGATCCAGTTGGTCCGCACCGGCTCGGCCGGGGCGGTCTCCTGGGGCTGCTGCGGGACGGGCGGGGCCAGGTTGAACGAGGTGCCGAAGTCGCCGCCGCGGCTGTTCGGGCCGGGGCCGGCCGGCTGGGCGTACACCGGGCCGGAGTCCTCGCGCACCGAGGTGTCGGGGAACGCGCCCTCCGGCGGCGGGTAGCCGTAGGTGTGCGGGTGTGCCGGGGCCTGCGGCTGCTGGGGGACGGGCGGGGCGACGGCCTGCTGGGCCGCCGGCGGCTGGCCGAGCGGGGACGGCCCGAGCGGCGGCTGGCCGAACGACGGCTGGCCGTGCGGTGGTTGGCCCGCCGGGGCGTGGCCGTGCGGCGGCTGACCGGCCTGGGCGTGGCCGTGCTGGGCCTGCGGCGGGGTGCCGCCGTAGGAGGCCGGGATGTTCAGCGGCGGCTGCTGCTGCGGCTGTTGCTGCTGCTGCGCCGCGCCGGGCACCTGGCGGCGCGAGGGCGTGGAGAGCTCGTAGTCGTAGCCGCACTCCTCGCAGAACCGTCCGGTCTGCGGGCTGCGGCAGATCGGGCAGACGGCCAGGCCCGCGGTGAGGCCCTGCGGCCCGGCCTGCGGCGGGACGGCCCCGTGCGGGGGTACGGCCCCGTGCTGCCCCGGGGGCACCAGGCCGGGCGGCGGCAGGGGTGCCCCGGGCGGCGGGACGGCTCCCGGCGGCATCGGCGGCGGAGGCGGCGGAGCGCCGAAGGAGGCGCCGCCGTACCCCGGGTGCCCGGAGTGCGCGCCGGGCGCGGAGTCACCCCCGTGCGCCCCCGGGTAGCCTCCGTGCGCTCCCGGCGCAGGGGCCGGCGGAGTCATCGGGAAGCCGCAGAAGTCGCACCAGTCCTCGGCCTGCGACTCGTGGCCCCTCGGGCAGATCGGCATCAGGTCCCCCTCGTTTCGGGCCGGCTCCGTGCGGCGTCGCGCCGGGGTGCCGGCCCGGTCACGTCTTCAGCGGTCACTTCTTCACACGTACCGTCTTGGTCGACCGGGTCTCAAGGGTCATCGAGTCGGCCTCGCTCACGTCCTTACGGAACCGAACCGTACCCTCCTTCGGGTCCACCACGTCCACCACCTTCTGGAGCAGCTTGTAGGTGCCCTCGTTCCCGGTCGCGTGGGCGATCCGGACGGCGGCGCCCAGCTTGGCGGTCGCACGGTCGACGTCCCCGGCCCGGTGGGCCTCCAGGCCCTCCTGGATGGAGGAGGCGAGTTCGGCCTGCCCGGTGTAGTGGGCGACCTGCGGGCTGATCCGGGTGGAGGAGGCCAGGTCGTCGGTCCAGACCGCCTTGACCAGGCCCTGGGTGAGTACCTCGGGGGTGCCGCCGGCGACCTGCTCGGGCAGCACCAGGCTGATCCGGGCGGCCAGCATCTCGTTGCCGACCGAGGCGGCCGGCACCTCGACGCAGACGTGGTAGTCGCGGCTCTCGTCGCCCCAGGAGCCGGTGGGGTAGTCGCCGGCCCGGGGGCCGGCCTCGGTGCGGCGGGAGCTCAGGTCCTCGACCGCGGGCGCGACCTGCTTGACGAACCGGACCCTGGCGTTGGCCGGGGTCCAGATCCGCAGCGCGACGTCGGCGACCTGCTTGCCCATCGCGCCGGCCATCATCGAGCGGAAGTCCTCGGCCAGGCCGGAGGGCTCGGCGACGATGTCGGTGGTGCCGAGCAGCGCCGAGGAGATGCGGCGCAGTTCGTCGATCCGCCAGTCGGTGCCCACGCCGCGGCAGTCGGCGGTGAAGTGGCCGGTCACCCGTTCGACGGTGCGGGCCAGGTCCTCGGCCGACTCGTGCTCGTTGTTGCCGTCGGTGAGCAGGACGGCGTGCCGGATGGCGATGTCGCGGCGGGTGAGGAAGAGCTGGTCGGCCTTGGCCAGCCAGGTGCCCATCGCGGTGCCGCCGGCCGCGGTGAGCCGGCGCAGCGACTCCTTGGCCTGCGCGCGGGTGGTGGCGGAGGCGGTGGCGAGGGTGCCGTCGCCGGGGTAGATGTCGCGGGCCTCGTGGGTGCCGGCGACCACGGCGAAGGCGGTGCCGTCGCGCAGCGCGTCGATGGCGGCCGCGGTGGCCTCGCGGGCGCCGTTGATCTTGCTCTTGGGGTAGTCCATCGAGCCCGAGCAGTCCACCAGGACGACCACGGCCGCCGCGGTGCCGCTGCCCGCCGCGGTGGCGTCGGCGAAGCCGAGGGGCCGGCCGCCCGAGGTGCCGCCGCCGGTCGCCGTGACGGTGACGATGGCGTTGACCTCGCGGGCGCCGTCGGCCAGGTACTCGTTCTGGAAGATCTCCACGTTGAACCTGGGCAGGTTCGGCTTCGCCAGTGTTGCCATGGGGCGGTCGGCTCCCGTCGGGTGAGGGGTGGACGTGCTCAGGACGGTGGGGC
>NZ_JBHVET010000466.1:0-6923 GCF_042802135.1 Kitasatospora sp. NPDC057512 | reverse complement strand
CCTCCGGCCCGAACACCGGAGGGCGGGCGGACGGGGGTGGCGCGGGGTCAGTCCAGGGCGAGGAAGCTGCCGACGTTCTCGTCCGGCCGGAACTCGCCCGGCCCCAGGGGGTTGAGGATTCTCGTCTTACAGTTGGCGTCGGGGAAGAGCAGGATGGTGCCGCCGGTCCGGTTGGCGATCGCGGTGTCGGGGCCGAGGCCGGGGTAGCACTGGCCGCCCTGCGGGTCCCGGACCTCCTTGAACTGGTCGCCGTTCTCCATGATCACGACACCGGGGGCCGCCGAGGCGGCCGAGAGGTTGACGAAGGACAGGGCGAGGGCGCCGGCGGTGACCACGAGGGCCGAGCGCGGGCTGAAGCGCATGCGCATGGGAACTCCTGTACTGGGGTTCGCGAGAGGGGTGCGTGTCCGGGAGCGACGGGGCCCCGAACCGGCCGGTGCCCTGTCGCTCCCGGTGTGGAGTACCCGCGCCCGGGGCCGGACCTCACGGCGGCGCCCACGGTTCACCCGAAAGAGATTCGTATGCTTACCAGCTGTACAGGATGGCGCCCGGACGGCGGGGCCGGCTTCCCGCTCCGGCCCGTTCAGGAGCCGGACGCCACCTGGGCGTTGACGTCCTTGAGGAACTCGGCGACGGGGCGACCGAGCAGCTCGGCGCCGTCGACGGAGACGCCGTAACGGTTCTCCAGGTCGGCGAGGACGCCCAGCACGCCGAGCGAGTCGACGCCGAGGTCGAGGAACATGCGGCCCGGTTCGGCGAGTTGCTCGGCGGTGACCTCGACGCCGGCGCGGGCCCTGACCAGGGTGGCGAGTTCCTCGTAGCTGATCTCGGCGGCCATCGGGCCCTCCAGGGGGTGCGCGGGGCGGCAGGACCGGCGGGTGGCGGATCGCTCAACGGGTGGCCCTGTGGGCGCAGTTGTACGCGGTCGCGAGGCGTCCGGTCCAGCTCGTTCACTCGTACGCGTGAGGGCCTTCACGGGGATGGTCGGGACGGCCCGCCCCGGCGTGCCCCGGCCCGGCGCGCCGGCCGGAGGGCCCGGCGGGCGGGCGGTCAGGCGGCGAGGCCGGGCCCGTCAGGCGATGCGGTGGGCCAGACCCGGGTACTCGGCGACCAGGCCGTCCGCGTCCAGCAGCAGGTCCGCCCGGTAGTCGCCGGAGGCGTAGCGGACGGTGGCGCGGCCGTCCTCGTGGCGGCGCAGGTGGGTGTAGGTCTGGCGGGAGGGCACGACGACCAGCTCGGGCACGCGGATCCAGGCCATCAGGAAGTGGTGCTCGCCCGGGCCCCGGTGGAGGGCGTGGCGCAGCACGGGCGGGGTGTTGGTGAGCGGGGACAGGCCGAGGTCGCAGTCGAGGGCGCCGTCGAGGTCGGGTCGGGGGGTGCCGTCGACGGTCCAGTGGCCGGTGGTGTCGTCGCGGCGCAGGTCGAGGGTGCGGGTGGTGTCGGGGGTGCGGGCGGTGACGTGCATGCGGCGGGTGGTGAAGCCGTCGCCGGTGTCGAGCCGGTAGTCGAGCCAGTACGGGGCGGGCTCGGCGGCGGCGGCGCGGCCGTGGGCGGTCAGGGCGGTGGGGCCGAGGTCGATCCAGGAGGTTTCCAGGCCGGCGGTCTCGGTGACCCGCCAGGTGGGTGCGGCGGAGCGGGCGGCGGGGCGTTCGGCGGTGCGGGCGGCGGGGCGGTGCGGGTCGGGGGCGGGGCGGCTGTTCATTCGTGCACGGTACTGCCGGGTGCCGACAGCGGGCCCGACGGGCCGTCAACGCGGGGGGTTCCTTCGTTCGGGTGAGGGTGGGGGCGGGGCGTGCCTCGTGCGGGGCGGGGCGGGGCGTGCGGTGGCGGCGAGCGCCGTCCCGGGCTCTCCATAATCGCGTGGGTGATCACATCCTGTGACGAAGCGGTGGCCCGGCTGCGGGCCCTGCCCGGACTGTCGTGCTGTGCCCGTCCGCTGAACGTGCTGCCGCTGCTGCGCACCGGCTGCCTGTCCGCGGTGGTGAGCGTGGAGGGCCCGGACGCGGGCTGGGCGGGCGAGTTCGGGGCCTCCTTCCACGCGCTGGAACCGGAGCGGGGGGTGCGCGACCACACCTCGGCGGGGGCCGGGGTCCACGCGGTGCTGCGCGCGATCGCCGGCACCTCGGACGAGGACGCGGGCGAGAACGCGGGCGGGGGCGGGAACGCGGGCGCGGGCGGAAACCCGGGCGAGGGTGCGGCGGCTGGCGGCTGGCGGGGCCGGGAGCTGGCGCTGCTGCCCTACTCGGCGATGAAGCCCGAGTGGCGCGCGGCACTCGGCGCGCTCGGCACCCGCCTGCTGGAGCCGCCCTCGCACGTGGCCCTGCCGATGCTGGGCGACAAGCGGGCGCAGCGCGCGTGGCTGCGGTCGGTGGGGGCCGCGACGCCGCCGGACGCGGTGGTCCCGGCGCTCGACCACCGGGAGCTGCTCCGCCGCTTCGGTTCCCCCTACGTGGTGCAGACGCCGGTGGGCTCCAGCGGCAAGGGCACCCACCTGGTCGTCGACGAGGCGGACCTGCGCCCGATCCGCCAAGTCGGCGGCGGGCCCTGGCTGGTGAGCGGCTACGTCGAGGGCGTCGCGCTCAACGTGCACGTGCTGGTGTCGGCGGACAGCACGGTGCGGGTGCTGCGCCCGTCCGTCCAGCTGACCCGTATCGAGGGCGTCGGCGCGCCCTTCGGCGCCTACTCCGGCTGCGACTTCGCGGCCCCCGCCCTGCTGGCGCCGCTCGCCCTGGCCCGGGCCGGCACCGCGGCGCGGCGCGTCGGCGAGGCGCTGGCCGCGCTCGGCTACCGGGGCCTGTTCGGCGCCGACTTCGTCCTGGACGGTGAGCGTCCGCTGCTGCTGGAGCTCAACTGCCGCATGCAGGGCTCGACCTGGCTGCTGGGCGAGCTCGAACTGGCCGAGCAGGCGCTGCCGTCCGCGCTGCGCCACGTGCTGGAGCTCTACGGCCACGCCACCGGCGGCGAGCCGCGTACGGACGCGGTGGGCGCCGTGCAGCTGGTGGTGCGGCACACCGGCGCCCCGGTGCGGGTGGCGGCGGCGCCCGGCGGCGGCCTGCACCGGCTCAAGGACGGGCGGCTGCGGTACTGCGGTGCCGGGTTCGGCCTGCTGGAGTGCGGTCCCGACGACTGCGTGCTGCTGCAACTCCCCTCCCCCGGCATGGTGTTGCACCCGGGGGTGCCGCTCGCCCGGATCGTCGCCCGGCATCCGCTGACCACCCCCGACGGCACCGCGCTGACCGCGACCGGACGCGACCTGGTGGACGCGCTGCGCGCGGGCTTCGTCCTCGAACCCCTCGAACCGTACGGCCTTCCCGGACCCTCCTGCCCCGCCGCCGTCCCCTCCGCCGCGGGTCCCGGCGCCGCCGTCCCCCGCGCGCCGTGGTGAACCCGCGCCCCGACCCGCGGACCGACCCGCTGTACGTCCGCACCGCGGTGCCCGCCGACCTGCCCCGGCTGGCCGCCCTGCGGGCGGAGGCCGCCGCGTGGATCGCCCTGGAGCACGGCTCGGCCCAGTGGTCGGACCCGTACGACGCCGAGCGCGGCCTGGCGCTGATCGCCCTCGGCGTGACCGTGGTCGCGGCGCTGGCGCCGCACGGCGAGGCCGTGGCCACCCTCACGCTGCGCCCCACCGGCAGCCCCCGGCTGTGGACCGGCGAGGAACTCGCCCGCCCGGCCCGCTACGTGAGCTCCTTCACGGTGGACCGCCGGTACGCCGGGCACGGCATCGGCACCAGCCTGGGCGACTGGGCCTCCTGGCGGGCCGCGCGGGCGGGCGCCGGACTGCTGCGGGCGAACGTGTGGAGCGACAACGCCGCCCTGCACGCCTACTACCGTGCGCGGGGCTGGCATTGGGTGCGCACCGCGGCCGGCAGCCGCAGCGGCGCCCTGTTCGAGCGCGCCACGGAAGCGGTGGCGCCGCCGCGGGTCCACGAGGCGGGCCGCCTGCGGACGTGACCCCCCGCCGTCCGGACGGCGCGGGCCGATCGGGCCGGTCGATCGGTCAGCACGGTGTCAGCGCGCCCGGACAGCATGGCCGGTGAGCCGGTGAAAGCGCACGGCCGGGACCGGACGACGGGACAGGAAGAGGAGACGAGGCATGAGCATCAGCCGCAGGTCCGTGCTGCGGACCGCCGCGGCCGCCGTTCCCGCCCTCGCGTGGGGCGCGGCGGCGTCCACCGGGGCGGCTGCGGCCACCGCCCGGGAGCGGTCGGTGGCGCAGGCGCGGTCGGCACCACGGGAACAGCCGACGCCGCAGTGGCAAGTGACGCCGTTCCCACTGCGGAACGACTTCGGCGTCAACGGCCTCGCGATGACCGGCGCCGCGGCCGGCTTCGCCGTCGGGTACCAGGTCGCCTTCTGGGGGCCGGTCCCGTACGACGTGCCCGCGGTGTGGAGCTGGGACGGTGCCCGGTGGGCGGAGGTCGAGGGCGCGGTCACCGGGACCAGCGGCCGGCTGTACGCCGCCACCGCGGCCGGCCCGGCCGACGTGTGGGCCGTGGGCGACACCGGGCTGGCCGTCCACTGGGACGGGCAGGGCTGGAGCCGGAGCACGGTGCCCGGCACCGCCGACGGCGCGTTCTCCGGCTACGCCGTGGCCGGGGCCGGGAGCGCCGTCTGGGCGGTGGGCCGGGTCGGCTCGTCCGCCGCCGCCGCGCGGTGGAACGGCTCGTCCTGGGAGGGCGTCGCCCTCCCGCTGCCGCCCGGTTCCTCCCAGCTCACCGCGGTGCGGGTCGCCGGGCCCGGCGACGTCTGGGCGGCCGGCGACTACCAGGCGTCCCCCGGCGCGCTGTACCGGCCGTTCGTCGTGCACTGGGACGGCAGCGCCTGGTCCCAGGTGGCCGCGCCGTCGTACCCGAACCTCGACGTGCGGGTGCTCGACCTGCTGGTCGCGGGCCCCTCCGAGGTGTGGCTGTCCGGCGGCACCGGCCGGTACAGCCAGTCCGGCCTCTGGAACGCCTTCGCCACCCACTGGAACGGCACCGCCTGGAACGGCACCCGCACGCCGTCGGCCACCGACCCGCACTACTTCCACGGGCTGTCCCTGCGCGGCACGGAGGTCTGGGGCGTGGGCTACGGCGACGACTCCCCCGTCCAGCGGTGGACCGGGTCCTCCTGGGCGGTGGCCCCCGCCCCGTTCGTCGTCACCCGACCGGGCGTGTTCACCACCGGCCCGGACGGCACCACCTGGCTCTTCGGCTACGGCGCCCCGGACGGCAGGACCGGGGCGGACCCCTTCACCGCGCGACTGCCCGCGAGCTGACGCCCCGCCCGCCGTCACCGGACCGCGCCCACCCGCGCCCGCCCGGGTGGCGCAGCGGGGCGGGCCGGGGGCGGGCGGGCGTGCTAGCAATGGCCGAGGGGGTCGGGGGGGTGTTCCCGCGCAACCCGCCCGACCTCGGAGGCCGTCTTGTCGCACCACCTCAGCGGACCGAACCTGCGCTCACCCGAGGGTGACGCGCGCCTGGACCTGACCGACCTGTTCGCCTTCGCCGCGCCGGAGCCGGGCCGGACGGTGCTGATCATGAACGTGAACCCGGTCGCGCCGTCCGGCGGGCAGGCCTTCCACCCGCGGGCGGTGTACCGGATCGACATCGACACCGACGGGGACCGGCGGGCCGACCTCGCGTACAGCTTCACCTTCTCCGAGCCGCGGGACGGGGCGCAGACCATGACGGTGCGGCGGGCCGCCGGCGAGGGGGCGCGCGGGCTGGAGGCGGTCGGCGAGGTGCTGGTGGCGGACGCGCCGGTGAGCTTCACGGGCACGCCCGCGGTGGTGGAGGCGGGGGCGTACCGGGTGAGCGCGGGGCTGCGCAGCGACCCGTTCTTCGCGGACCTGGACGGGATCGTGAAGGACTTCCAGTGGACGGGGGTGGACTGGGGTGCGGACAAGAACGTGTTCGGGATCGTGCTGGAGGCGCCGGACGAGCGGTTCGGGCCGGAGCCGGAGATCGGGGTGTGGGCGCGGGTGAGCGTGCGCCGCGAGGACGGGCACCTGGTGTCGGTGGACCGGGGTGCGCACCCGTCGCTGACGGCGTACTTCAACGAGGAGGACGCCAAGGACGCGTACAACGCCGGGGATCCGGTGGACGACTGGGAGAACTACCGGGAGCCGTGGACGGCGAAGCTGCAGCACTTCGGCGGGTACACCACGGACGCGGCCGAGGCCCAGCTGCGGATCGTCCTGCCGGACATCCTGCGCTACGACCGCGCCCGCCCGGCCGGCTACCCGAACGGGCGCACGCTGAGCGACGACGTCACCTCGGCGCGGCTGACGATGCTCACCGACGGCAAGGTGCCCGGCGACCACATCGGCCCGCACACCGACCTGCTGCCCGCCTTCCCGTACCTGGGCCACCCGCACTGAGCCCGCCGGGCCCCCGGCAGCGGGGGCGGGGACGGGGACGGGGACGGGGCAGGCAGGCGCGCCCCTGTCAGATGTCAGGGACCGCCGCGGGCACCGGATTCCTAGGCTGACGGGCACCGGACGCGACCGGTCGTCCGTCCTCGTACCAGCCAAGGGAGAACCACCCATGCGCAGGATCACCCGTACCGTCGCCGCCCTGGCCCTGGCCGCCGCCGCCCTGACCACCGTGGAGGCCGGCGGCGCCGGTGCCGCGGACGGGGCGTGGGCGGGCTGCCCGTCGGGCGCGGTCTGCGTCTACCCGCAGGACCAGGACCCGGCGGTCAGCCCCAGCGACGTCTACTGGAGCTACGGCGCGCACAACCTGAGCGGCCAGTACGGCCACCACTGGGTGCTCAACAACCAGACCGGCGGCGCGCACGCCCGCCTGTGCCGCGGTTCGGGCGGCGCCGACTGCGTCTACGACATCTCCGCGCCGAAGGGCGTCTACTACGACCTGGGGCCGATCAACTCGATCACCCTCGACCGTCCCTGACGGTCACTCAGTTCCACAGGGCAGTGC
>NZ_JBHVET010000465.1:0-6935 GCF_042802135.1 Kitasatospora sp. NPDC057512 | reverse complement strand
GGGTGGTGCTGGTTGCCGGTTACCGGTTGCCGGAGCGTCCGGTGGTGCTGCTCGGCGTGGCCGTCCCCCCAGAGGCCTTGCCGTTCTTCGTCGCAGCCTTGTCGTCGTGGCCGTTGCCGCCCTGACCGATGGTGCCAGCGAGGACATCCTTGCCGGGCACCGGGGTTCCGCTACCCGGGACCAGGGACGGAGCGGGCTTGCGGGTGGTGTCGCTCGGGCCCACCGGGACCGGGGTGGCGACACCCTGCGGCACGACCTTCTTGTCCGCCGGCGCCGGGGCCGGGACGGACCTGGCCGCGACGCCCGGCGCGACGGCGGCCGGGGCGGCCGGCGCGGCCGGCAGCTGCAGGGTGACGCTGCTCTGCAGCGCGCCCGGGGACACCCAACCCGAGAGGGTACCGGCGTAGGACGAACCGAACCCGCCCGTTCCGATGGCCAGCTTCTGAGCGGTTCCGGTCGGCATGGTGGCCTGGACCTGAACGCCGGACGGCGCGTTGACGATGACGGTGTTGCCGACCCGGTAGGCGGTGACCTGGCCGGAGGCGAGGGCGGTGTTCCAGGCGGCGCGGCGCTGGAACTCCTGGCCGATCTCGCGCTGGCTCAGGTTCACGATCGGGGCGCTGTCCGCGTGCAGCGAGCGGTAGGTGCCGAGGATCTTCTCCAGCACCGGGTACAGGATGCGGTCCTCGGACAGGTTCGACTGGTGCACGAAGTGCGGCCGCGGGTCGTTGCTCAGCACGTGGCCGAGGTCGATCCGGGCCTCCAGCGGCACGATGTACGACTGGTAGCCGGTGGTGGTGTCCAGCGGCTGGGGCAGGCAGGTGGAGTTGGCGTTGTTCTCGCAGACGCCGCTGCCGCCGTTGGCCTTGCTGGTGTAGATCCAGTTGTACTCGTCGGCCTCCTCCTTCGCCGTACCGGCGTTGTAGAAGACGTTCATCGGGTACCGCGGCACGGTCAGGGCGGAGCCGACGGGCCGCTGACCGGTCTCGCGGGAGGCGTCGCTGGCGGTGAACTTGATGCCGTTGGCGGCCAGCGCCGGCGCCAGGTTCGGGTTGTCGCTGGTCTCCTGCGGGGCGGTCAGCAGGCCGGAGTGCTCGCCGGTGACCAGGGACTGCGGGTCGAAGCCCAGGCCGTTCGCGGTGGCCCAGTCGGCGTTGGTCTTGATCTGGGAGGAGATGGTGTTCTGGTCGACCCAGACGGTGGCGCCCGCGGTGTTCTTGGTGCAGACCCACGGCACCACGGTGACGTTCTGCTCGCAGCCCAGGTACGGGTGGGTGTAGGTGTGGTTGACCCACCGGTAGCTGTTCTGGTCGGCGATCATCTGGTTCGCCGTGGGGTCCACCGTGGTCTGGTGGTCGGCCTTCCAGTCCTCGCTGCCGCCGCCGTTGAACACCATGTCCAGGGTGAAGTTGTTGGCGGCCTGCCACTGCTTGAGGTGGTTGGCGTCGTCGACGGTCATCCGGATCGGGTTGGCGGTGTCCGGGGTGCCGGGCGGGCAGGTGACGTCGCCGGGGGTGCACTTGAGCACGGTGTCCCAGCGGTCGTCGGCCAGGAAGACGTCGTCCACGTGGGTGGCGAAGTAGTTGCGGTCGTAGCCGAGGTGGACGCCCTGGGTGAGCCAGTCGACCATGCCGCGGGCCAGCAGCCGGTACTGCTGCTGGTACTGGTTGTAGACGAACGTGACGACCAGTTCCTTGCGGCCGTCGTGGGTGTACTCACCGACCAGCGAACCGCGGCTGGCCGTGTTGGGTATCGGCGCGTCGACCAGCGGGACGAACGAGGCGCCGGCCGGCAGGCTGGCGAGCGGAGTGGCCAGGTAACCGTAGCTCTCGCCGACGTTCGGGTCGTTGTCCTCGAACGGGACGCTGCCCTTGAGGTACCCGAACGGGCCCGAAGTTCCGGCCGCGGTGGTGGCGCCCTGGAATCCGTCGAGAGTGCCCACGAATCCGGGATTCTGGGCGTAGTTCAGCCCCACCGCCGGGTTGGCCCACGTGTACGCGTCGATCTGGCGGACGTTGAATGCGGCTTCGTAGGTCGCGATCGCCGTCATCTCGGTGGCACTGTTGGGGAAGGGGTTTTCGTTGGGCAGCACGATGCCCTGGAACTTCCCCCGGGGCTGGCCGTTCACCGTGTCGCTCAGGAAAGCGGAGTTGATGACGGGACGGTTGGGGTCATTGAGGCTGATGACCTTGTAGGGCGTGCCCTGGCTCTTCAACTCGGCGGTGATGGCAGCGACGGACGGGCCGCCGTCGTCGACGACCAGGACGGTGAGGTCGATCCTGGGCGGTGCCGCGTCGGCGTGGGCCAGGGTGGTCTGCAAGCCGCTGGCCAGCAGGACTGCCGCCGCGCACGCGGCGACTCTTCGGGTCGCTCGACCCATGGTGATCCTCCCCTTGGTGCAGGCGTCACGCTGCTCGGCGCCCGCCTGCCCGTGTAGCTGTTCGCGGGCAGCAGGCTGCCCGGGCCCATCCTGGTCGAGGGACGGTGGTGCGTGGGACCAATTGGGCGAGAGTGCAGCGAACCTGTTACCAACGTTCATGGCGAAGCCATGAAGGCGCTGATTGTGACCGGAACCGGACCGGTGGCGCAAATAGTGAATTGAAAATGAAAAACCGGAAGCTGACTGCTACACGTGGTTACCGACGGTGCGGCCCAGTGGGGCGGGCGGGACACCTACACTGTCGTCGCTGCGCATGACACTCTTGCACATCTCGCCGCCCAGTTGGGCAGGTTCATGCAATATCGGGCACGGCTGTGCCATGTGACAGTCCGAATATGCAATGGAGGTGCTCACATGGCCGATCAGCATACCGAGTCCGGGGGATTCCCGAGTGTACGGAATGCGTCACCGGAGTCGGGCGGAACGCCGCTGGTCGGACGCAGTCTCGGTTTGCGAGGTGCGCTGAATGCCCGTGATCTGGGCGGGTACCGGACGGCTGACGGGCGGATTCTCCGGCCCGGGGTGGCGCTGCGCAGCGATGGCCTGAACCGTGTCACCGCCGAGGACTTCGGCCCGCTCGGCGCGCTCGGCCTGCACAGCGTGGTGGACCTGCGGAGCATGGCCGAAGTCCGCGAGACCGGTCTGGACCACCTGCCCGGCGGTGTGACGCTCCACCACCTGCCGCTGTTGGCGGCGGACTTCGACATCGTTCTGCTGGTCCGCGACGCGCTGGCGGACCACGACCCGGAGCGCCAGCGGGCGCTGCTCGGCGACGGCCGGGCGGCCGCCCGGATGGCCGGCCTCTACCGGTGGTTCGTCACGGACCAGGTGGCGCGCGAGCGTTTCGCCGCCCTGCTGCGCCTGCTGGCGGACCCTCAGGGCCCGCCGCTGCTGTTCCACTGCTCGGCCGGCAAGGACCGCACCGGCTGGGCCGCGGCCCTCCTGCTGACCGCGCTGGGGGTGGACCGGGAGACCGTCCTGGCCGACTACCTGCTCACCAACGAGCGCTCCGCCCCGGTCGTACGGCGGGTGCTGGACGACTTCGGGGCCCGCGGCCTGATGCGCGAGCCCGAGCTGCTCCTGCCGGTCTTCCGCGCCGACGGCGGCTACCTGGACGCGGCCTTCGCCGAGGTCGCGGCCGGCTGGGGCGGTTTCGACGCGTTCTGGCGGGACGGCCTCGGGCTGGACGGGGAGGTGCTGGCCGGGCTGCGCGCCAACCTGCTGGACGACCCGGGAGCCGAGCGGGGCGGTCCGGCTCCCGGCGGCCGGCTCAGCCCTCGTTGATCAGCCCCTCGCGCAGCTGGGTGAGCGTCCGGGTGAGCAGCCGGGACACGTGCATCTGGGAGATCCCGATCTCCTCGCCGATCTGCGACTGGGTGAGGTTGCCGAAGAACCGCAGCATGATGATCCGGCGCTCGCGCGGCGGCAGCTTGGCCAGCAGCGGCTTGAGCGACTCCCGGTACTCGACGCCCTCCAGCGCGAGGTCCTCGTAGCCGAGCCGGTCGGCCAGCGGACCGTCGCTGTCCTCCTCGCCGGTGCTGGAGTCGAGCGAGCTGGCGGTGTACGCGTTGCCGACCGCGAGGCCTTCGACCACGTCCTCCTCGCTGACCCCCAGGCAGGCCGCCAGCTCGGCGACGGTGGGGGAGCGGTCCAGCCGCTGGGAGAGCTCGTCGCCGGCCTTGGTGAGCGCCAGCCGCAGCTCCTGGAGCCGTCGCGGAACGCGGACCGACCAGCTGGTGTCCCGGAAGAAGCGCTTGATCTCGCCGACCACGGTGGGCATCGCGAAGGTGGGGAACTCCACCCCGCGCTCCGGGTCGAACCGGTCGATCGCCTTGATCAGGCCGATCGTGCCGACCTGGACGATGTCCTCCATCGGCTCGTTGCGGCTGCGGAAGCGCGCCGAGGCGTACCGGACCAGCGGCAGGTTGAGCTCGATCAGGGTGTCGCGGACGTAGGTGTGCTCGGCGCTGCCCGGGTCCAGCGCGGCCAGCCGCAGGAACAGCGAGCGGGAGAGCGTCCGGGTGTCCAGCACCGAGCCGGGCGGCGTCTCCGGTCCCGTGTCGGGGCCGGGCGGCCGGGCCGGTTCGACCCGCTGCCGCGGGACCAGGTCCTCGACGACGGCCGTGCCGTTGGCCTGGCCAGCGTGGATCTCCGCAGTGCCCAGCTCTCCGGACATGCACCCACCCCCTTGTGACTGTCAGTTGAACGGGGGCCGTCGCGCGGTGGTTCCCGGCGAGGGCCTTCCCCCTGCATACCGGAACACGGTCCACGGCAAACCCGAACGTCGCAAGATGTCACGCCGGGGTAACTGGCTGCAATCTCACTCTTCCCAGGAGTTGCCGGTCCGAAGCCTGGTCAGGATCCGTGAGAGCAGCCGGGACACGTGCATCTGGGACATCCCCAGCTCGGTGCTGATCTGAGACTGGGTCAGGTTGGCGAAGAACCGCAGCATCACGATCCGCCGCTCCCGCTCGGGGAGCTGGACCAGCAGGTGGCGGACCATGTCCCGGTGCTCGACCTCGGCCAGCGCGGAGTCCTCGTAGCCGAGCCGGTCGAGCAGGGCGAGCCCGCCCTCGTGCTCCTGCGCGGCCTCCAGGGACGCCGCGTTGTACGCCCGCCCGGCGTCCAGGCAGGCCCGCACGTCCTCCTCGGGGATCCGCAGGCTGGCGGCGATCTCGGGCACCTTGGGCACCCGGCCGTGCAGCACCGTCAGCTCCTCCATCGCGCCGCTGACCTGGACCCACAGCTCCTGGAGCCGGCGCGGGACGTGCATGGTGCGGACGTTGTCCCGGAAGTAGCGCTTGATCTCGCCAAGGATGGTCGGCAGCGCGTAGGTGGGGAACTGGACGCCGCGGCCGGGGTCGAAGCGGTCGATCGCGTTGATCAGGCCGATGGTGCCGACCTGGACGACGTCCTCCATCGGCTCGCTGCGGCTGCGGAACCGGGTGGCGGCGTAGCGGACCAGCGGGATGTTCACCTCGATCAGGGCGGCCCGGACCCGCTCCCGCTCGGGGGCGTCCGGGGGCAGCTCGGCGAGCCGTTCGAACAGCACCCGGGTCAGCGTCCTGACGTCCACGGTGGGGCGGCCTCCGGGGCCGCGCAGCCGGTCCGGTCGGAGCTCGCCGGCCGGGCTGGTGATCGCAGCCAGCACTTCGTCCACGGACACCTCACCCCTCCCAAAGTCGTCAACGGCGGGCCCTGCGGAGCGGGTGCCACGGCGGGTTCACGACCTCGCCATGTCCGGCAAAACCGGTCATAGCATCACAAGGTGGGCACAGGTCGGGCAAGCACCCGATGGAGGTGTGTTGGTGGGCCGTTCAACCTTTCCCGGGCCGGCCGGCGAACCGCCGCGGGGATCGTTCCGGGACGGAGCAAGGCGCCCCGCCCGGAAGCCGGACGGGGCGCCGCGGTCCGTCCGGGGGAAGCGCCGGGGTCGGGCTCCGGGTGGATCGGGTCGGACGGGTGGGGGCCGGACGGGTGCTCAGACCTCGACGTCGGCGATCACCCAGGTGGCGAACTCGCGCCAGAGGCCGGCCGCGGCCTGGTGGTCCGGGTGGGTCAGGTAGGCCTGGAGGGCGTCGCGGTCCTCGACCAGGCTGTTGATCGCGTAGTCGTACGCGATGTCGCGCTCGGTGGTGTTCCAGCCGCACTCCCACTCGCGCAGCTCGGGGATCACCGAGCCGAGCGCGTCGAAGGCCTTGGCGCCGGCGAGCACGCGCTCTTCGTCCTTGCTGACGCCTTCGTTGAGCTTGAACAGGACCAGGTGGCGGATCACGATTGCCGCTCCTCGCGGACGGGGACAGAGGGTCCCGCTCACCGTAGCCGGTGCCCGGGGGCCGACCGCTACCCGAATGGGTCCGGGCCGTCCGTCACTTGATCAGACCGGTCATGAAGGTGCCGACGGCCTTGGCCGCGTTCGAGATCCCCTCGAAGCCGAGCTGGACCAGCTCGGCGGACCGGGAGGGTGAGGTGATGATCGAGTAGAGCACGAAGATGAGCAGGAGGGCCATGCCGATCTTCTTCGCCTGCGCCATCGGGTGACCTCTTCCTCCCAGCTGTGGGCCGCCGTCATCCGGTCCCCGAGCGGCCTGCAGGGGGCAGCTTATCCACCCGGACGGGCTATCAAGTGTGCGACGCGTTCGGCCGGCGGGACGAAGGTCCCCGCGAGTGGGGCCTTTCTCCGGATGCCCGGTCGCGGGCCGGGCGGCAGGATGGAAGACGTACCGAGGATCTGGCAGGAATCCCCGGTGCATGGATCCGGAGCTCCCCGCTGTGGGACCGGTCGCCGCGGCTTCCCCCCCGACGCGGCGCCGGTTGTGGGACTCCGTCGGGGGAGCGGTCAGTCCCCCCGAACCGCTCCCCCTCCAGGCTCCGTACGGACCGGGCACCGGTGGTCATCGGCCCGGGGTACGGAGCCGTTCCCATGTCCGGGGCCGCTCCGGCGGTGCCTCCGCGGCTCTCACGACGCGGGTGCACAAACGCCGAGGGCCCGTCC